>CALEMZ010000433.1 GCA_937910975.1 uncultured Pseudorhodobacter sp.
GGCGTTGATGAGGCCGAAGCCGTGCGCGAAACGGTTGCCATCCTTAAGCAAGCAGACCTCGCGCCTTTGGATGTGTCTGGCTACGGCACGCTGGAAGAGCGGTTGGAGGGCGGCGACGAGATTGATGACGAAGAGCGTGGACTGATGGAACGCGCGCTGTCTGAAAACTCTGTGATCGTTGCGCAGATGACGCCGTTTTTTGACTGAAACGGCTTCGTCCGGTGTGGCTGTTCTGCTCAAGCCGCAATCATGCCGCAGCGCGCCTGCCAGTTCTCCCTAGCATATCGAGCAAAGGGATCGTCTCATAGCCTTGGATCACAAGATGCGGAGCACTTGTTTTGAGCCATGGCTGCTCGTGGAAATGGGTAAGAAGTCTGCAATCCTCTGCTCGGATCAACCTTGGCATGCCGATGTCCAGTGAGACGCAAGACGTGATCGCACGCCGAAAATCCATAAGGGCCGCGCGCCCATCGGTCAAATTTCGGGCCTCAGTCAGAACGGTTTCATCGCTAAACAAATACTCCACCTCATCCCCGGAAATGGCGACAAGTTGGTCGGACGAGACAAGAATATCGGTTTCCGCGCCAAAATAGGGTGCGCGCAGCATGACCGGGCTGAATGAGCCACGGCTTGGCAAATCCATGTGGAGAAGAGATTGCAAAACGGCATAATCCCCATCTTCGGTTAGCAAAAGATCGCCGGCACGAAGCTTGCCTGCCGGGCAAGGCCCATTGGCTGTTTCAATCGGCGTTTGCAGCCCGATCCAAGGCGCGCGCTCGGGCAGATTACTGCCGTCCATCAAACCAAACCATAGGACCGACCTGTGGCGCACGATCTCGTCAGCGCCTTGGCAAACGCTCAGCAAATCTTCCATGAACATCGGCATGGGGTCACGGCCACGGGTTTTTCGGCCTTTGCCGTGGCCCGGTTGTTCAAGTGATAGTGTCCAGCTTTTTCCCGGACCGTCCCAACCAAAGGATATGCGGCCAACGCCATGACTCGCGAGGCCAAGGTGCCCCGGCAATACGTGGCGCATCAAGCGATCACCCTGCCGATGCATGACCACCACGCCAGCCTGTTCATCGACAAAAATGGAAAGCGCCCGCGGCCAGCTTTTGCTGGTCTTGAAGTCGATCAAGATTGCTGACCCTTCAAGCGGCAGTTCAAACTCCAGCACCAGAGTTGCCTTTGCCAATAGGGACACGCCTTCGGCGGCCTCCAGTGGCGATGATCTATCTGAAAGGACGAGCCAGCTTGTCATCCCGCTATGCAGACTGTCCTGAAGCCAGCAAAAGCTGCGCCGCATTGGCCTGCAAGGTGCGGCGTGCCGCAGCGCTGTAGCCATGGCCCGTTTCCGGGTTGATCTCAGGGAAAAGGGCACAGATTTCAGCGACGATATCGGCCTCAAAGCTTTTGGTCGTTTGCGGGCCGGGCAAGAAGCTTTCGGTGGGAAGTCCGGCAGAAAACACCACCTGATGGCGATCAAAGAGCAAGTGGACATACTCCACCTCGCCCCCTGGGACAGCCAAAACAGAGCGGCCATTCACAAGGTCTTTCGCCGCTACCAATACCTCGGATTCGCCGAACAGAAGTTCCGCCAAGCTGTCGCGAATGAGAACGCGGTGCAAAGGCGAGACCAAAAGATCGCGATGCAGGCCAAAGGTATTGGCCCGGATATGGATCGGCGCAAAACACCCTTCAGCAGCAACCCGGCGGCGACCAATCCAGCGCAAGGGTTGCGGCCCCTCGTCATGCGTGATGACCAGATCGCCCGCTTGCAGGCTTTCGACAGGCACTTCGCCATCGGGCGTAAGGATGCCCGTTCCCGCCACGAAACAAGGGATTGAGTTGATGGTGACAAAACCAACGTCAGAATTGCCCAAACCATCCTGGATGGTATAGGTAAAGGTCTTTGTTTCAAGTTGCCCGTCACCAACAAGCGTGAATGTCCCATTTGCGTTTAGGGTGATCTGTTGGCCGGATGGCAACGTCACCGTAGAGCCCGCCGACACCGCAACATTATTGATGTGGGTGATAACAAGAGAAGCCCCCGGACCGCTGATGTCATTGCCCAAGACGTCAATTGTTTTGGTGCCAAAAGGGTTGAGGTTAACGCTGTCGTCCATCGCAACCAAGACGGTTTGCACGGAATTGGCTGCGATCAGGAGGTTACTGTCATAGGATGAGTCTCCGGCATCGGCGACACCGATACGGATCGAGTTCACCATACCAGCGTTTACAGGCATCGTCAGTGTCAGTGTGACGGTAAACCCATCCATTTCCGTATTGTAGCCGTCGGTGGTGTTGTTAATAAAAAGGTTCTGCTGGGTGGACCCGTTGATGTTGTTAACCGAAGTTACCCCATTGCCGACGGTGATCGGAATATGGGTGCCGTTGACCCAGACACCCACCACATCGTTGAACTGACTGTTGATGTATTCGGGGTATTCTTCCGAGGCAAAGACGAAGCTCATTGTCATCGTGTCACCCGTTGGGGTGAAGTCTATATCCAGCCAAACCGCATCATAGGTGTTTGTTCCCGCAATAGCGTTGAACTGGGCATTGTTGTTGGTGCCTGAGGTGTCTGTGGAAGTGCCGGTGGATCGGTTGGGATCCCCGCTGCTCTGGGTGAAACTGGCGGCGTTCCCCGTCGACAAAATAACGCCTGTTTCGGAAGGAACGACACCCGTAGACAAGCCCCCGTTTGAATAGATCGCGGATGAAGCGCTGGGACCGGAATAGGTGGCACTGTTGACCGTGGTACCCTCGCCAAAAATCGCGTTTGCCATGGCCAGTGCCGAAGCATTGGTCTGATATGTAAGCTCGGCACCAGTCGCCATTTTCGCCCCCAACTTTTTGGAGACCGGATCAAACGCCTTAAATCGACCGGTTTTCCCGATCTTGCACTGTCTTATTACCACTCGTTCGGGCGCGTTGGCCCAGCGTTTGCCCTGCCTCAGGACTTATTATTGCTGCCATTTAGGCCTAAAAGTTAGCCATAGTCACGCGCGTTAACGTCTGAGTTGCGCTTGCGCGCAGGGAACGGTGGCAAGGCCGCAACAGTGCGGCTGCGCCTTTGCCAAGTGTTGCGAGGGCGGAAGGGACAAGGTATCGCTTGGCTACTCGATAGATGAGGGAGACCGTCTAGATGCCCGCCGATATAAACCAGCAACCCATCGACCCCGCCGCAATCACCGCCGCGCTTGTGCGCTGCCCGTCTGTTACCCCTGTAGAAGGCGGGGCTTTGGTTTTGTTGGAGCGGCTGCTTTCCTCTGCGGGCTTTGCCTGTACTCGCGTTGATCGGGGAGGAATTGCAAACCTTTACGCCCGTTGGGGTCGCGCCGGGGCAAACCGCAGCTTTGGCTTTAATGGCCATACGGATGTTGTGCCCGTTGGCGATGCTGGCGCCTGGACCCATGATCCGTTTGGTGCTGTGGTGGTTGATGGCTGGATGTATGGCCGCGGGACCACCGATATGAAATCAGGGGTTGCCGCATTTGTCGCTGCCGCCATTGATTTTACGCGCCAAACCCCGCCGGATGGGGCGATCATTCTGGCGATCACCGGGGATGAGGAAGATGTGGCTACGGATGGCACGGTCGCACTTCTGGATTGGATGGCGGAAAATAACGAGGCAATGAGCGTGTGCCTTGTGGGAGAGCCAACCTGCCCCAATACCCTGGGCGAGATGATGAAAGTTGGGCGACGCGGCTCGCTGACGGCCCATTTCACGGCGCGCGGTGTTCAGGGCCATGCCGCTTATCCGCACCGCGCCAACAACCCGTTGAACGCGATGGTGCGACTGATGGATGGGCTGGCAACACATGAGCTGGATAACGGCACCGAACATTTCGATGCGTCCACTTTGGCCATCACCACCATCGATACCGGAAATCCGGCCAGCAACGTTATCCCTGCCAACTGCCGCGCGACAGTCAATATTCGCTTCAACGATGCGCATAGCGGGGCATCTATCTCGGATTGGTTGCGGGCGGAGGCTGCGGCAATCCAGATGGCAACGGGTGTTGAATTCGACGTGTTGATCAAGATATCGGGTGAGAGCTTTCTGACCCCTCCGGGCGATCTTTCCGCCTTGGTTGCGCGCGCGGTGCAGGCGGAAACAGGCGTCGAACCCGTGCTTTCCACCTCTGGCGGCACATCGGATGCGCGGTTTGTCAAAGACCATTGCCCGGTGGTCGAATTCGGCCTTGTCGGAAAAACCATGCATCAAGTGGATGAGCGGGTAGAAGTGGCACAAATCCACAAGCTCAAAGCAATCTACACCCGCATTCTGACGGAATATTTTGTATGACAGCGCAAATTGAAGTGACCGAAGATATTGTGACCTGCCTTGAGCTGCGTCGCATTGTTTTCATCAATGAACAGGGCGTCAGCGAAGCGGATGAGCGCGACGAGATGGACGCAGCGGCGGTGCATCTGTTGGCCCGCGTGGATGGCAAGCCCGTCGGCTCTGCACGGCTTTTGACCTATGGAGAGATGGGCAAGATTGGCCGCGTTTGTGTTCTCAAAGAGCGCCGCGGCACAGGTCTGGGTGCAGCCTTGATCCGCGCGGCGGTTGAAGAGTTTCGCGGGATGGAAACTGTGAGCCGGGTGAAGCTGGGCGCACAAACGCATGCAATTGCCTTCTACGAGAAGCTGGGGTTTTCGGCCTTTGGGGAAGAATATGATGATGCAGGGATCGCGCATCGCGACATGATGCTTTTGCTGTAAATAACCGAACCATGCGCGTGCGCTTGGCAGGTGACGGCGCGCTTTGCGCGTGCTAGGGCGGGGTTATGGAACAATTGCCCTCAAAATCCCAAGTCCTTCAGTGGTTGAGCGATAACCCAACGCTCACCTCCAAGCGCGATATCGCGCGCGCTTTTGGCATCAAGGGGGGCGATCTTAGAATAGAGCTAAAGCGCCTGCTCAAAGAGCTTGAGGACGAGGGCGCGTTGATGAAAAAGCAGCGCAGCTACCTAAACCCGAGCGCGCTTCCGCCCATCTCGATCTTGCAAGTCTTGGCGCCTGATGCGGATGGCGACTTGTTCGCCCGCGCAATGGAATGGACCGAGGAAGGCGAGCCGCCCAGCATTCTTATCATGACAAAGAAGTCTGATCCGGCCTTGGGCGAGGGCGACCGTATTTTGGCCCGGCTGGAGCCTGTGGGCGGCAAAGACCACGCCTATGAAGCGCGTCTGATCCGGAAGATCGGATCGAACCCGACCAAACTTCTGGGTATTTTCCGTGCAGAATCCGAAGGCGGGCGCATCGTTCCTATCGACAAGAAAAACGATAAAGAATGGCGCGTTCTGCGGGATGGCACCATGGACGCGCGCGATGGTGAATTGGTCGAGGCGGAGCAGGCCGGGCCGCGTCGCATGGGCTTGCCCCAAGCCCGCATTACGGCACGGCTGGGTGACCCGACAGGCCCGCGTGCTGTCAGTTTGATTGCCATCCACCAGCACGGGATCCCCGATCAGTTCCCCGACAAGGTGATCGCAGAGGCCGACGCCGCCTTGCCCGCCCCGATGGGCAAGCGCGAAGATCTGCGCGCCCTGCCGCTCGTCACGATCGACCCGGTTGATGCGCGTGATCGCGATGATGCCGTTTTGGCCCAGCCGGACACGGATAAGGCCAACCCCGGCGGGCATATCGTTTGGGTCGTGATTGCGGATGTCGCCCATTTCGTCCGCCCCGGATCGGCGCTGGACCGAGAGGCGAAAAAGCGTGGAAACTCCAGCTATTTCCCGGACCGCGTCGTGCCCATGTTGCCTGACATTTTGTCCGGCGATCTATGCAGCCTGCATGAAAATGTTGATCGTGCCTGCCTTGCCGTGCGCATGGTTCTTGATGCGCAGGGCCGCAAGATCAGCCACCGTTTTACCCGCGCGATGATGCGCTCGGTTGCTTCGCTAAGCTACGCCCAAGTGCAATCGGCAATAGATGGCAACCCTGATGCCGTCACCGCGCCGCTGCTGGACGAGGTGTTGCGCCCCCTTTACGCCGCCTATGAAGCTACAAAACTGGCCCGAGCAGAGCGCCAGCCGCTTGACCTTGATCTGCCTGAGCGCAAGATCATCTTGTCAGATGACGGCAAGGTGCTTTCGGTCGATTTCTACCAACGTTTTGACGCGCATAAGGTGATTGAAGAATTCATGATCCTCGCCAATGTCGCGGCTGCGGAAGAGTTGATTAAACTCAAACGCCCGCTCTTGTTCCGCGTTCACGAAGAGCCAAGCCCCGAAAAGCTTAATTCCTTGCGGGAGGTGGCTGAGGCTTCGGGCTTTACGCTCGCCAAGGGTCAGGTGCTGAAAACCGCGCATCTGAACCGTCTTCTGTCGCAAGCGGAGGGGACGGATTTTGATGAGCTGATGAACATCTCGACATTGCGTTCCATGGCCCAAGCTTACTACACGCCGGATAATTTCGGGCATTTCGGGCTGGCGCTGCGCAACTATGCCCATTTCACCTCGCCCATCCGGCGTTATTCAGATCTAATCGTACATCGCGCGTTGATTGCAGGGCATGGATGGGGCGATGACGGGTTGACGGCTGCGGATATTGAAGAGCTGGCGGATACCGCCAAACAGATATCGGATACAGAACGGCGCTCGATGGTGGCAGAGCGGGATACAACGGACCGCTATTTGGCCGCTTACCTTTCCGACCGGATCGGCGCGACCTTTGAGGGTCGTGTATCTGGGGTGCAACGCTTTGGCCTGTTTGTGAAGCTGAATGAAAGTGGCGCGGACGGGTTGGTCCCGATCCGTTCGGTCGGGCGTGAGTTTTTCCACTTTGACCCAGATAGCCAGACGCTGATGGGGGCCGATACTGGTCTGACCATTGGCATCGGCCAAAGGGTCAAAGTGCGATTGACCGAAGCTGTGCCAGTGACGGGTGGTTTGATTCTGGAATTGCTGGAGATCGAAGACCGCGCTCTGCCCCCTGGTGGTGGCCAATCCCGTACCCGTGGCGGCCCGCGCAAGCCCGGCAAGGCCGCGGCCAAGGCGCGCGCGATCAAACGCAAGGTGGTGCGGCAGCGCAAATAACCGCCAATATCCACCCGGTTGCCCTCTGGGCGTTGTCAAACGCAGTTGTCTTGCTACATTATGAGCAAAAGAAAAAGCAGGGCAGGCAAATGCGGATAATCCACCATCTGATTGTATGGTGCTTCGGCGCAGGTGCGGCTTTTGCCGCGCCCATTGACCAGCCCACGCGCTTTTTGGGCCAAGCAGGGGCAAGCATGACCGATATTACCACAGTGGCTGATACTCAGGGGCTACAACGCTGGATCGCGGATTTTCGTCGGCGCGCGGCGGCTACGGGTATCTCAGGCACCGTGCTGGATCAGGCTTTGACGGGCCTTTCCTATGACGCAGATGTTGTTCGGCGCGATCGGAACCAGTCGGAATTTACCAAAACGATCTGGGATTATCTTGATAGTGCCGCATCAGACGCGCGGGTCGAAAATGGCAAAGTCGCGTTGAATAAACATGCAGGCGTGCTGCAAAAGATCGAAAACCGTTATGGCGTGGAAAAAGAGATCGTCGCCGCGATCTGGGGGCTGGAAAGTGCATACGGGACGTTTCGCGGTTCGGTGCCCACGATCCAATCGTTGGCAACCTTGGCCTATGATGGCCGCCGTGCCGCTTTCTTTGAAGGGGAGTTGCTTGCCGCACTCAAGATCTTACAATCAGGCGATACGGTTGCCGCCAAAATGCAAGGCAGTTGGGCCGGTGCCATGGGCCATACGCAATTCATGCCAACATCCTATCTAGCCTATGCCGTGGATTTTGACGGTGACGGAAAACGCAATATCTGGGGTGATGACCCGACGGATGCGCTGGCCTCTGCGGCTGCCTATCTGGCCGGATTTGGCTGGAGAAAAGGCATGCCTTGGGGGCTTGAGATTACTTTGCCCGATGGGTTCGACTATGATCTGAGCGGGGAACGCGTGAAAAAACCCGTGGCCGAATGGCAGGCGATGGGCATCCGCACGGCACAAGGGAAAGACCTTTCTGACCATGGTGCTGCGTCGGTCTTGCTGCCGGGGGGCGCGCGCGGTGCGGCCTTTCTGATCTTTGCGAATTTTCAGGTCATTGAGCGTTATAACACTGCCGACGCCTATGTGATCGCTGTTGGCCATCTCGCTGATCGCCTGCGCGGTGCGGCACCCTTCAAGGCGGCGTGGCCCCGTGACCTTCGCGCGCTAAGCTTTGACGAGCGCATTGAGATGCAAGAGCGTTTGACCAAATCGGGTTTTGATACATTGGGTGTCGATGGAAAAATTGGCCCAAACACCATCGCGGCGGTTAAGGCCTTTCAGCGGGCGAAAGGGCTGGTTTCGGATGGGTATCCCAGCTTGGATATTCTAGGGCGCTTGCGCTGAGCAGGGGGCGAATAGGCATGGAAAACATCCCTAGCCGCCACCTGATTAGCGCCACTGTTCGTGGAGCGATGCTAAACGTTACTCAGCGGAAGAGCGCGCCCAGAGATTGATGCCTTCGTCCGACGAGATGCGGTCAATCTCAACCAATTCCGCTTCCGTGAACGCGAGGTTGCCAATCGCACCGGCGCAATCGACAATCTGTTCGGGCTTGGATGCGCCGATCAGTGCCGTGGTAATGCCGCCGCCGCGCAAAACCCAAGCGATCGCCATTTGTGCCAGCGTTTGCCCGCGCGCCTGCGCCATGGCGTCCAAAGCGCGCACGGAGGCAAGCGCGCTTTCGCTAATGGTCGCCGGGTTCAGCGATTTGCCCTGCGCCGCACGGCTGCCTTCGGGAATGCCACCCAGATATTTCTTGGTCAGGATACCTTGAGCCAAAGGCGTAAAGGCAATTGAGCCAACGCCAAGCTCGGCCAGCGTTTCCTTCAAGCCGTCTTTTTCTACCCAACGATTCAACAGGTTATAACTGGGCTGGTGGATGACACAGGGCGTACCAAGTTCGCGCAAAATCGCGACCGCTTCGCGCGTGCGTTTGGAGTTATAGCTGGAAATACCAACATAAAGCGCGCGGCCAGAGCGGACGATGTGATCCAGCGCGCCCATGGTTTCTTCTAGCGGGGTTTCCGGGTCAAAACGGTGGGAATAGAAGATATCGACATAATCCAGCCCCATCCGCTTCAGCGATTGGTCGCAAGAGGCAATCAGATATTTACGGCTGCCAAATTCGCCGTAAGGGCCCGGCCACATGTTGTAGCCCGCCTTTGACGAAATGATCAGCTCATCCCGATAGCCTTTGAAATCTGTCGCGAGGATAACCCCCTTTCCCCCTATGCCGAGGCCGAGTGGCCGCGCTTTTCGCTGTGGGGAATGGGCATCGCAAGCCGCGACATTACTGCGGACGGTTTGCCCGAGGTTATGATGACATCCATGGGCGACCAGCTTTTGCAATTTAACCGCGGCGAGGGCAGGCTGGAAAACGCGCCTTTCGCATTGGGAACATATGCGCATCGGCCCTATATTGGCGATGATGGTCGGCCGAGTACGGGCTGGCATGCCGAATTTGGCGACATCGACAATGATGTGCGTGATGATCTGTTCATCGCTAAGGGAAACGTCGATCAGATGCCATCCAACGCCCTGCATGACCCGAACAACCTTCTTATGCAGGGCGCTGATGGTGTTTTCGTTGAAAAAGGGGAGAGCGCAGGGATTGCCACGACAGAAAGGTCGCGTGGTGCAGGACTGGTGGATTTGAATGCGGATGGGCGGCTGGATATTGTGGTCGTCAATCGCCGCGCGCCTTTGGAAATCTGGGAGAATGCGACGCCAAGCACCGGAAACTGGCTTGCCGTTGCTTTGCGGGGCGATGATGGCAATACGCAAGGCGTTGGTGCCTGGGTGGAGCTGCGCAGCAATAACCGCGTCCAATCGCGCGAGGTGACCGTGGGGGGAGGCCATGCCTCGGGCCAAGCGGTGCCGTTGCATTTTGGCCTTGGTGCCGAAACCCTTGCAGAAGTGCGGGTTATTTGGCCGGGTCACCCGCCGACCGACTGGTTTGAGGTGGCCGCTGGCAAAACGGTGGCCTTTGGCCCCAATGGCCCTATCGAATAACCGCCTTACCGATCAATGGGTAGACCGCTTGGCACCGCGTCAGGAAGCCCCATGCGGCCTGCAATGGCTGTCGGGTCCGTGAGCGAATCCAAAAAGGCCAATATGGCCGCGATCTCATCTTCACTAAGGTCTTGCGCGGGCTGGTGAACGGCCGCCGCAATCGCTTCAACCTCAGCCTCGTCATGGGTTATCGCCCAGTCATCCTTTGACGGCGTAAACGCGGGCAAAACCGCCTGTGGCGTATAGGTTTTCAGGCCTTTGGCGGGGGCCGCGTGATGGATGACGAAGGCCCGAAGGTCTGAATGGGCGCCAGCGTGGCCATAAGGCCCTGTTGCGGTGATGTTTCTAAGCGAGGGGGTGCGAAAGGCATAGGTATCTTGCGCCCGGTTGGTGACGCGCATCCGGCCAACATCCCGCTGGTGTGTCTCAAAACGCTCCGCCTTGCCGGGGCCAAGCTGTGGGCTTCCCATGGCGTTAAACCCTTGATCTGTAAGCAAAGGCCCTGAATGGCAGGTTCCGCAACTGGCCCTGCCATAGAACAGATCTGCGCCTTTGGCGGCCAATGGGGGCAGGGGGGCCTCATCACGCAGCCATGCATCAAAAGGCGCGCTGTCGGATCGCCATTCAACACTCGCAAAAGCGGCAAGCGCGTTGGAAATGTCGGTGAAATGAATGGGGCGGCCGGATTCTATTTCCGGATAAACAGTCTCGAACATGGCCTGATATGCGGCGATCGCGGCGATCCTTGCTGCAATCCGCTCCCAAGCGCCATCAGGGCCGGTTAATTGCCCGGTGCGCACTGCCTTGGCGATTTCATTCTCGGAATAATGGCCTGCCATTTCATCGGGCGAGAGCACCGGAAACATGCTTTGCGCCGAAAGCAGGGACGCAAAGCCGCTCACCATTTCATCTTCCAGAGGGGTCCGAAAGCCGGTGGTGCGGGTTGGATCTGCCTCTATCCGGCCGTCGTGAAAAATGGTGCGCAGGTCAAGAATACCAAGGTTGAACAATCCCGGCGCATTGCGCGGAATACGTTGCTCGGGCAGGTTATCCGGGTTGCCCCGGCGCGCTGGCCCAAGCCCTGTCCCACCCTCACCCAAGGAAAGGGAAACGCCGTCCCCCGTGCCAAAGCGCGGGTGATGGCAGGTGCCACACGAAATGTTACGGTTTCCCGACAATTCAGCATCCCAAAACAGCAATTGGCCAAGACGGACCTCTTGCTCGGAATGGGGCCTGAAATCGCTGTCCTGAAGCGGTTGCGGGCGGTTTTCCGCAAAAAGCGGGCCCCCAAATGCAGCGAGCAGAACAAGCAAAGACAGGTTGAGTTTCATCACATCCTCCGTTGTGCAGATTAAGCAGAAACGCGGCAGGAACGGAACGCAAAAAAAGTGGCTTGTTGTTGCCGAGGCGCGGCGGCTCACTTTTTCGTTTCGTTGTATGTTCCCTGTTGAAATGCCATAGATATAGGGGGGAAATGTAGAAATAGAGACGTGAGTAGGGAATGCGGCGACAGGGCTACAAATGGCTGGGTTTTGCGGCGCTCGTCTTGGGTGCAGGACTGCTTACCTCCATCCCGGCCAAAGCCTTGGACTCGATCGACTTCAAGGTTGTTGGCGGCGATTTTCCCGCTGAAAAGGCGTTACGTTCGGCCTCGCTTTTGTTGGTCGCGCAGGCACAGGGTGCCAACAATGCCCAAGACCTTTTCGCGACCGCGCGGGCCGAGTATGGCCGTTTGTTGGGCGCGCTCTATGCGATGGGGCGTTACTCCGGCGTAATTGAAATACGGATCGACGGGCGCGAAGCAGCCTCTATTCCGGCTTTGGATGCGCCCGACACTATTCGCAACATTACACTTCGCATCGATCCTGGCCCTGTATTCACCTTTTCCAAAGCGAATATTTTTCCGCTTGCGGCTGGAACAGAACTCCCCAAAGCCTACCGTGTTGGCGAAGTGGCCCAAAGCGAAGCCATTTCAAATGCAGCCTCTGCGGCCGTGGACGGGTGGCGCGCAATTGGTCATGCCAAGGCCGAAGTGACCGGGCAAGACATAACCGCAGACCACCGCGCGGCAAAGCTAGCCGCCGAGTTGCAGGTTGCCGCGGGGCCGCGCTTGCTGTTCGGTGAGTTGGCCGTAAGCGGCCACAAGCGGATGGAACTTAACCGGATCATCAAAATCGCGGGTCTTCCGACGGGTGAGCAATTCAGCCCAAAAGAGCTGGAAGACGCTGCAGAGCGGTTGCGGCGGACAGGTATTTTCCGGTCCGTCGCGTTGATCGAAGACGAGGTCGTTACGGCACCGGATACTCTTGGGATTACAGCAAAGCTGCTCGAAGAAAAGCCGCGCCGCTATAGCATTGGTGCTGAAGTGGCCAGCAGCGAGGGGGCTAAGCTCAGTGGGTATTGGCTGCACCGCAATCTGCTTGGCGGTGGTGAGCGGTTCAAGGTTGAGGGTGAAATTGCACAGATCGGCGCGCAAAGCAGCGGCGTCGATTATTTGTTGGGATTCTCGATTGCCCGCCCGGCAACCCTAAGCGCTGACACAACGGGCACCGCATTCTTTCGGATCGGCCATGAAAATGAGGCTGATTTCAGTCAAGATTACATCGAGACGGGGATCGGATTTACCCATTTTGTTTCGCGGGAAATGACCGCTCGGATCGGCCTTGAATATGCCCAGTATCGCGTAAAATACCCCAGCAGCAATCTTGATTTTCGTAACTTGTCGTTGCCCGTTGGCATCAATTGGGACAAACGAAACTCAAACACCGACGCGACGCAGGGCTTTTACATTGATGCGGAAACGGAGCCGTTCTTGGGCTTTGGCACAACGGATTCGGGCTTGAAGTTTGAGTTGGACGCGCGGGCCTATCGCGGATTTGGCGCGAATGATCGATTTACGATTGCAGGTCGATTTCAAGCAAAGAGCATCATTGGCGCAAACATCGACAGGCTGCCACCAGACTTCCTTTTCTACTCGGGCGGCGGCGGCACGGTTCGCGGCCAAGCCTACCAATCTTTGGGGTTTACCTCAACGGTCACGGGCCAGCGTAGTGGTGGAACCGGCTTTTTGGGGATTTCAGTTGAGATGCGGGCAAAAGTTACCGAAAGTATTGGCCTTGTCGGGTTTGCAGACTTTGGCCAGATATCCAGCGATGGGTTGTTTGGTGGCCAAACCGCAAGCCATGCCGGGGCAGGGTTTGGCCTGCGTTACGCAACGGGCTTTGGCCCTATCCGGCTTGATATCGGGGCTCCCGTTTCCGGGGGGGGCAAAACCCCCCAAGTCTATATTGGTATAGGGCAGGCCTTTTGATGCGTGCAATCTGGTTTGCCATAGTATTTCTGCTCGCGCTGCCCTTCACGGCTGCCGCGCAAGACGATCGGGATGCGCTGACGGCCTTTTTGGAAGACAACCTCTCTGGCGCGGGGCGCCAAGTCACGGTGACCGGGTTTAGCGGCGCGTTTTCTGCGCGGGCCGAAATGGAGAGCCTGAGTATCGCTGACTCTGAAGGGGTTTGGCTGACGCTCAACAATGTGGTTCTTGATTGGAGCCGTGCATCCTTGTTGCGCGGCGTTGTCGATATTACGGAATTGCTTGCAGATGAGGTGATCGTAGCGCGCAAACCGATCGCCGAGGCCACTGGCGTGCCGGCCCCCGAAGCGACGGGGTTCGCGTTACCCGAACTGCCGGTATCGGTAAGCATCAAGAAACTGGTCGCCAAGCGCATTCAACTTGGCCCCTCAATTCTTGGGCAAAGTTTTGAAGGATCGCTGGAAGCGTCGGCCAATCTGGAAGGTGGCCAAGGCAATGCAGAGTTGCGCTTGCTGCGCACCGATGCAGGTCCGAATGCCAGCCTCGGCCTCAAGGCGGGCTATGCCAATCTGTCGCGTGAACTGGCGATTGATCTTGAACTGACCGAAGATCCGGGTGGCATTGCCGCAACGCTTTTGGATTTGCCCGGCACCCCATCTGTGACGCTGACAATCGCTGGTGCAGGGCCATTGGATGACTTTGCCGCCAAGATGGACCTGCGCACCGATGGCGCAGAACGGTTACGGGGTGATGTTACTCTGAAAGGGCAGGAAGGCGGCGCCCAAAAGTTTCAACTGGCCTTGGATGGGGACATCGCGCCGCTTTTCCTACCAGATTATGCCGCGTTCTTTGGCTCCGCGGTGGGGTTGAAGGCTGAGGGTCTTCGCAGCCAGTCTGGTCAGGTGGATTTGACCGCGCTTCGCCTCAACACGCGCGCTTTGGTTCTTGATGGGGCAGCGACAATCGCTGCTGATGGGCTGCCGCAGAGGTTTTCTTTGGTCGGTCGCCTTGGTTTGCCGGATGGGACACCGGTCCTGCTTCCCTTGGGGGGAGGGGGTGAAGCCCGTGTTGCCTCTGTCGATCTGAAAATTGGCTTTGATGCCGCAAAAGGCGATGGCTGGTCTGCTGCGATAAGCCTGACGGGGCTGCAACGAGACGATGTTGCGCTTGCGCAGGCCAGTATGACCGGCTCTGGGCGCATCAATCGCCGTGCAGGCAAAGGTGGCCCAATCGTTGGCGGCACCGTGAAATTTGACGCGCAAGGGGTTATGCCGCGTGATCGTGCGATTGCAGAGGCGCTCGGCTCTGATTTTGACGGCAAGCTGATCTTTGATTGGCAAAAGGGCGGGGTTGGTTTGCGCATCGGCAGGCTTGAGCTGTTTGAAGCGGGTTACAATATCGTCACCTCGGCCCGCATCGGGGATGTTGAAAGCGGGTTCCGGCTGCGCGGGAGCGTTGACGCGCGTTATGAGGATTTGTCCCGCCTGTCTTCTCTCGCCGGGCGGAAAATTGGCGGGGCAGGGACGCTCAGCATCTCAGGGCAGGCAAATCCTTTGGGGGGAGAGTTTGATGCGGCCGGCCGCGTAAGTGGCTCCGATATTCGTGTTGGTGTGGCAGAGGTGGACAATCTGCTCACGGGTGCATCAACCATCGAATTTGCGGTCGGGCGGTCTACAAAGGGGACGTTCTTGCGCAAGCTTGATATCAACGCGCAAGATTTGACGGTGGCGGTCTCGGGCAAGCTTGCGAGCGACGGCAGTGATTTGAAAGGGACGTTGCGCTTTGCGAACCTTGAAACCTTAGGGCCAGATTATCGCGGCAGCCTTACCGCAGACGCAACCTTTTCCGGCACGCCGACTTTGGGCCGCATTACTTTGGATGGTCTGGCCGAAGGTTTGATGATCGGCCGAAGGCAAGCTGACGCCCTGACCTCTGGTCAAAGCCGGCTGTCGATTGAGATTGGATTGCGCGGAAACAGGCTTGAGATTGCGAAGGCTGAAATTGGCAACGCGCAGATAAATGCCGCTCTGCTTGGCTATTATGACCCAATCAGAAGTGATCTGACGGCGAATATTGCCCTGCCAAGCCTGACGCCTTTGGGCGTCAATTATCACGGCGCGCTCTCCATGCAAGTAAAAGCGACGGGCACTGCTGACGTTGGTCGGGTCGAATTTGCAGGGCAAGGCAATGATTTGGCCTTGGGAAATACAGAGGCGGACCGCCTTTTGGCAGGCCAAAGCACCCTTCAAGCGGCGGTCAATTTCCGCAATCGGCGGCTTGTTATCGAATCTGCTACCCTCTCAAATCCGCAAATTACGGCCGATGCTACGGGGAGGATCACGGATGACGTCCGACGGGTTCAGTTGCAGGCCAAACTGACAAATCTGGCGCTGCTAGTGCCTGATTTTCCGGGCGTGGTAAGCATTGCGGGAACGTTGTCAGAGGGTGGAGATGGCATCACACTGGATTTGGCGGGCACCGGGCCGGGCGGCATTGATGCGCGCGTATCGGGCCGTCTCGCCGCCAATATGCGTAGTGCCGATCTTGCCATCAGCGGGACAGCTCAGGCCGCACTTGCCGATGCCTTCCTTGGTGAACGGTCCATATCGGGCCAAACTCAGTTTGATTTACGGCTGAATGGCCCCTTGGAATTGTCATCATTGTCGGGCCGGGCAACGCTTAGCAATGGGCGCTTCTCCGCCCCGAACCTGCCGTTCGGGCTTCAAGAAATACAATCATCCGTGACGCTGGGCGCAAACGCCGCGCAGCTAAGTATGACATCGTCGCCTAGCACGGGTGGAACCTTCGGGGTGGAAGGCCGCATCGGCCTGGCGGCCCCCAACATTGCGGATTTGCGTATCGGCCTGCGGAACATCATCTTGAAGGACCCGGAACTCTATGAAGTTTTGTTGGGCGGAGAGGTAACGGTTCAGGGTCCGTTACAAGGCGGTGCTGAGATTGGAGGGGCGATCCAGGTTCGAGAGGCAGAGCTTAGGGTTCCAAGTTCTAGCTTTGCGACGATTGGCTCAGTTCCCGGCCTTAAGCACAAGAACGAGCCTGCGCGCGTTCAGGCTACGCGTGCCAAAGCTGGTCTCTTTGACCTTGGAGCAGCGTCAGAAAACGGTAACGCCGCACGACCATTCAGGCTTAATCTAGTCATAGATGCGCCGTCTCACATTTTCTTACGGGGCCGTGGCATCGATGCAGAACTTGGCGGGCGGGTTACCCTGAGTGGCACGACCGAAAATGTTATCCCAAGTGGCAGCTTTGACTTGATCAGAGGGCGGCTGGATATTTTGGGAAAACGCCTTGTTCTGGATGAGGCACATCTCCGGTTGCAAGGTGGCCTGATCCCGCACCTTAACATCATCGCCACCAATGAAAGCGATGACGTTACCACCTCAGTGGTGATAACGGGCCGCGCGGATGAGCCGGAGATCAGTTTCCAATCAATGCCCGATCTTCCACAAGAGGAAGTCTTGGCACGGTTGCTTTTCGATAGTGGGTTGCAGAACATATCGGCTCTTCAGGCCGCGCAACTTGCCTCTGCGGTGGCCACTTTGGCAGGTAAGGGAGGCGAGGGGATCGTCGGGCGTTTACGCAAGAACTTCGGCCTTGATGACCTTGATCTTGCGAGTGATGCAGAAGGTAATTTGACTCTGAAAGCCGGTAAATACATCTCAAAACGGGTCTATACGGAAGTTGAGGTTGATCAGCAGGGGCGCAGCAAGATCAGCCTGAATCTTGACATGAAAAACGCTACGGCGCGCGGCTCAGTGGGGGCCGATGGTCAGGCGGGCATTGGGATATTTGTCGAAAAAGACTACTGACGCGAGGCTGCCTCAAGCTCGGCATCAACTGTTGCGCCCAGTAAGACAGAGAAAGCCGAAAGATAGACCCACCTCAGCAAGGCAGCAACGGCGCCAGACAGAACCGGGGCAGAGCCTTAAGCTACAAATATCCCTCGGCGCGAAAGCTCAACTCTCGTTCCTTTCCGATGATCAGATGGTCATGCACCGTGATGCCGAAAACCTGCGCAGCATCCAGAATTTGCCCGGTCATGGTGATATCGGCATCCGAAGGCGTTGGGTCGCCAGATGGATGATTATGTACCAAAATCAAAGCGCTGGCGTTCAACTCTAAGGCGCGCTTCACCACCTCACGCGGATAGACCGGCACATGGTCGACCGTACCGCGCGACTGTTCTTCATCGGCGATCAGTACATTCTTGCGGTCAAGATAGAGAATGCGAAACTGTTCCGTCTCCCGATGGGCCATGGCCGTGTGGCAATAATCCAACAGAGCATTCCATGATGTAAGCACCGCCCGGTTCATCACCCGCGCCCGCATCATTCGCTGGGCCGAAGCTTCCACG
>CALEMZ010000434.1 GCA_937910975.1 uncultured Pseudorhodobacter sp.
CGACAATTTCCTGCGTTCTCTCCTGATAAACTTTTGAAATGCGATTGCCCTGCTGGCAGGCCTCTAAAGGCTTGCCCTCGATCCCGACACCAGCCAAACTCACATGAAACTATTGGGGAGATGATGATGCAGCTCACTTGGCTCGGCCATTCCGGCTTTCGCATGGAAATCGAAGGCGCAACCCTGCTAATCGACCCTTGGCTTACCGGGAACCCAATGTTCCCTGAGGCTGCGCGCGACGCCGCGACCAAAGGCGCTACCCATATCTTGCTTACCCATGCCCATGGCGACCATTCCGGCGACGCCCTCGCCATTGCGCGCGCGCAAAACATCCCTGTGGTCGGCATCTATGATTTGGTCAGCCCATGGGAGGCAGACGGGCTTCAAACCATCGGTTTCAACAAAGGCGGCACGGTGGACCTCAACGGCGCACGCGTCACGATGGTCAACGCCAGCCATTCCTCCTCCCTCAACGGGGCTGCCGCTGGCTCCGAAGCAGGTTTCATGATCGCGGGCGAAGGCCACACGATCTGTGTCTCCGGCGATACCGATATCATGGCTGATATGGAATGGATGGGCGATCTGCACGCCCCCGATATCGGCATCCTCAGCGCGGGCGGGCATTTCACAATGGATATGAAACGCGCGGCCTATGCGGCCAAGAAATACTTCAATTTCAAAACTATAGTCCCCTGCCACTACCGCACGTTCCCACTTTTGGAACAATCCGCCCAAGTATTGATTGATGCGCTCCCCGAAGTGCAGGTGATAGAGCCGCAAGTGATGCAACCCATCGCGCTCTGAAACCAGAAACAGGGCCACCACCGACACCAGATCGTAAAAGACTTACACTAAAATCAAATACTTGAAGCCAATCACCCCGACCCGCGCCGCACAGCGAAGAACGCCCGCAGCATCTCTGCCGCAGGCTCCGCCGCTATGCCTTCATAAACTTCCGGCACGTGGTGGCATTGCGGGTGCTTAAACACCCGCGCGCCAGCCTCCACCCCACCCGATTTCGGGTCAGACGCGCCGTAATACAGCCGTGCCACCCGCGCCGCTGAGATCGCCGCGGCACACATCGCGCAAGGCTCCAGCGTCACATATAAATCATGCCCCGGCACCCGCTCCGTGCCCATAGCCCGGCAGCCCTCGCGGATCACCAACAGCTCCGCATGGGCGGTCGGGTCACACATCTCCCGCACCCGGTTCCCGGCCTGTGCCACGACACCCGACGGTCCCACCAAAACCGCTCCCACCGGCACTTCGCCGCGCAGCCCGGCCAAACGCGCCTCCTCCAGCGCGATCTCCATATATGAGACGAATCCAACCATGCCCCAACCTTTCAATGTGTCAGCCTTGACCTGCGACCTATGGAAATTCAATCCCTCCCTTGCCCCTTCATCTATTTACAAATATCCTCGGGGGCCTGGGGGCAGACAGCCCCCAGCGTTTGCCACGTCGCGATGACGTCGCACAAGAAGGGCCAACGCCATGACAAATCCCCCGAAAGCCAACCCCGATACCGCCGCCAAAGTGCCCGAGGGTGACCGCATCGCCAAAGTTCTTTCCCGCGCAGGCGTGGCCTCCCGGCGTGAGGCGGAGCGGATGATTGAGCTTGGCCAAGTCACGGTGAATGGCAAGATCATCGACAGCCCCGCGCTCAATGTCACCGACCGCGACCGTATCACCGTGAATGGCGAACCCGTGGGCCAGCCCGAACCCGCGCGGCTCTGGCTCTATTACAAACCCGATGGGTTGGTCACCTCGAATTCCGACGAAAAAGGCCGCGACACGATCTTTGACCACCTGCCCGAAGACCTGCCGCGCGTCATGACCGTAGGACGGCTTGACCTCAACTCCGAAGGGCTGTTGCTGCTCACCAATGACGGCGGGTTAAAACGCAAGCTGGAACTGCCCGCAACCGGCTGGCTGCGCAAATACCGTGTGCGCGTGAACGGCAACCCGACCGACCCCGATCTGGACCCGCTGCGCCGTGGCATCACGGTGGAGGGCGAGAGGTTTCAACCGATGATCGTGGTGCTGGATCGTATCCAAGGCGCGAATGCCTGGCTGACCGTGGGCCTGCGTGAAGGCAAAAACCGCGAGGTTCGCCGCGCCATGACCGCCATCAACC
>CALEMZ010000435.1 GCA_937910975.1 uncultured Pseudorhodobacter sp.
GCCAACTTGGTAATCGGGCGCAACTGATTTCGCAAAAAACCGTAAGCTATCAATGTCATAAGAACCGAAGTCAGGATCATCAGCACCAGCAATTGATGCGGATTTGATGCCGAAAGCCGCGCGCGGTTCACCACCAGCCACATCGGCCCCCAACTCGTTTCAATTAACATCTCCACGCGGCGCGGCGCGCTGAGCAACTCTATCCGGCGCAGCCCCGGAACGGACTCGCGCAGGGTTGCGACCACCTCTTTGCCCGAAAGATCAATCGCCTCGCGCAGTTCGCCATCCCCGGTTCTCAGCGTGGGAAATTCGACCTCAAAACCCATGGCACCCGAAATATCCGCCAGCCGCGCCTGCGCCGCCGTCACATCCGGAGCCGCCTCCATCTGCGTTCGCAGATAGACCAGTTCAATCGCTACGCCTTCTGTCATTTGCCGCGTTACACGTTCGAAATGCCGTTGGATAAAGGCAACCGAGACGACCAACTGAATGGCCACCACAGGCACAATCAGAATAAGCGCCGCCCGCCCGTAAAGGCTGCGCGGCATCAGGATTTTAAACTTGCTGAACATCAGACAAGACTAACGCCGCGCGCGGGCTTACAAAAGCATATAAATTGCGCGGGCAAAGCAGACGAGGATACATGAAGACTGACAACACATTACCTTACGGCCTCTGCGAGACCCTGGTCCCCGGTTTGCGCCGCGTGCTAGCCCCGAACCCCTCGCCGATGACATTTCACGGCACCAACAGCTATCTGGTCGGCACTGGCGATGTGGCGCTGATTGATCCGGGGCCGGATAACGCCGCCCATGGCGCCGCCTTGCTGGCCGCGCTGCAAAAGGGCGAGCGTATCAGCCATATCCTTGTCACCCATGCGCATATTGATCATTCCCCTCTCGCCCGTTCCATGGCCGAGGCGCTGGGGGTGAAGGTCTATGCCTTTGGCCCCGCCAGTGCCGGGCGCAGCCAACAAATGCAGGTGCTGGCCGCCACGGGGCTTGTGGCGGGCGGCGAAGGCATCGATGCCGACTTTCGCCCAGATGTGCGGCTTTCGGATGGCGAGGCGCTGGCCCATGGCGATTGGCATCTGACCGCGCTGCACACACCGGGGCATCTGAGCAATCACCTGTGTTTTGCCGCTGGTGACATACTGTTTTCCGGCGATCATGTGATGGGTTGGGCCTCCTCGCTCGTCTCGCCCCCTGATGGTGACATGGCCGATTACATGGCGGCCCTGCACCGACTGGCAGCGCGCGATTGGTCTGTCATCCATTCCGGCCACGGTCCCGCGATCCCTGATCCCGCCGCCCGCCTCGCCTTCCTGATCCGCCACCGCAACGAACGCGAAGCTGCAATCCTCGCGCGTTTGGCGCTTGCTCCGGCCACGATCCCCGCCCTCACCCAAACGCTTTACGCCGAAACCCCTCCCGCCCTGCACCCGGCTGCCGCGCGCAATGTGCTGGCCCATCTGCTGGACCTTGTCGGGCGTGGCCGCGTTATCGCCACGCCAGAACCCGGCCTGACCGCACTCTACTCCCTATCCTAAACCCCACCTTGCACTGCCCCCCGCGTGCGCCTATATTCAACCTGTTCGGGCTTGCTCGGACTATGGCGATAAACGCACCTGTAATAAACGGCTCGGACCCGGGGGCGGTACCCGGCGACTCCACCATTCCACCCGCTCATTTCGGGGGTTAGGGGTCGAAATAGGATCGACGAACGTCTAAAGAGGCCAGCTTTTGCTCGGTGAGGTACCACCGTTATCGGTCCGAAACGTACAGTTGCAAATGACAACCGTGCTCCGATGGCGATGGCCGCGTAAGCGACCGGAACTATCGAAACTTAAGTCCTTGCACCTAGCAGTGTAAGGCGGGGCCCGCAGGAGCCTGGCAACAGAATCCTGCACTTAATCCCCCCACACCATAGCTGCACAGAAAACCTTGCACGCGACCCCTGCCTGAGCCAAGCTTTTCCCATGATCCGCACGCTTCTTCTCGCCCTCATCCTCGCCACCCCCGCCCGCGCCTGTGAAACGGCGCTGCTGCTGGCGATTGATGTCTCCGGCTCGATTGATCGGGGCGAATATGCACTACAGATCAGCGGGCTGGCCGATGCGTTGGATGACCCGGAGGTGGCCGATGTGCTGCTGCAAGGCCAGGTGGCGCTTTCCGTCATGCAATGGTCCGGGATTGGCCGTCAGGCCATGGTTATCCCCTGGCAGCGCATACTTTCTCCCCAGGCCCTGCGCCGCTTTTCAGCCCAGGCCCGCAGCCTGCCGCGCGCCTTTGAAGCCTCCGACACGGCGGTGGGCGAAGCAATCGCCTTCGCCACCGCGCAATTTCCCGCTGTGGGCGATTGCAAACGCCATGTGATCGACGTCTCTGGCGACGGACCGGAAAACGCCGGCACCTCGGTGGGCCGCGCCCGTATGGCGGCGCTTGAAAAAGGCATTGAGATTAACGGCATCGCTATTGAAGATATGGGTAACTCCGCCCCCACCACAAGTTTTTACAAAAACTGGGTCATCACCCCCAAAGGCTTCGTGCTCACCGCACGCGGACTACAAGATTACCCCCGTGCCATCCGTGCCAAATTGCTGCGCGAACTCATCAAACCCATCGGCTAAAACCCAGGGCAATCGCATTTCAAAAGTTTATCAGGAGAGAACGCAGGAAATTGTCGT
>CALEMZ010000436.1 GCA_937910975.1 uncultured Pseudorhodobacter sp.
GCGTGGCCACCGGGCGAAAAATGGGCTATGCTTATGAAATCACAGGAACAAATGGTGCAATCCGTTTTGATCAGGAAGATCAAAACGCCCTGCATCTTTACCTGATGGACGACCCGGAGCCGATCCGGGGTTTCCGAAAAATCCTCACCGGCCCCGCGCATCCCGATTATCTGCCGTTTTGCCAGGGGCCCGGCCATGGCACAGGCTACCAGGACCAGATCATCATCGAGGCCCACGATTTTCTGCGCGCGATTGAGACCAAAACAGCCCTCTGGCCTACCTTTCAGGATGGGCTTAATGTGATCGCGGTGATTGAGGCCGCGCGCGCCTCCTACGCCGCGCGCAACTGGCAAAATGTCCCCAAGCTCTGACCCCGCGAAAGGCCCTTCCATGAGCATCCAAATCGGCAATGCCCCCCGTTCCTGGGGTGTCGAATTCTCCGATGATCCGCGCAACCCCGCATGGCGCAGTGTTTTGCAGCAATGCGCCGAGGCCGGCTATAAGGGGATTGAGCTTGGCCCGGTCGGCTTCATGCCCGAAGACCCGGCGGTGCTGTCCGAGGCGCTGGACGCGTTTGGCCTGACGCTGATCGGCGGCGTGGTGTTCCGCGCCTATCACGATCCTGCGGCATGGGACTCGGTGCTTGATGGCACGCATCGCACCTGCCGGGCTTTGGTGGCGCATGGCGCAAAGCATCTGGTGCTGATCGACAGCATCTCGCCGCGTCGCGCCCCCACCGCAGGCCGCGCGCGTGAGGCCGAGCAGATGGGGGCTGCCGAATGGGCCGCCTTTCGCGGCCGCCTCGCGGAATCCGCCCGTATCGGGGCTGAGGAATATGGGTTGACCGTGGGCATCCACGCCCATGCCGCAGGCTTCATTGATTTTGAGTCGGAGCTGGAGCGTTTGCTTGATGAGGTGGACCCCAAAATCCTCAACATCTGCTTTGACACCGGCCACCATTCCTATGCGGGCTTTGACCCGGTGGCCTTCATGAAACGCCATATGGACCGGATTTCCTATATGCATTTCAAGGACATCGATCCAAAAGTCAAAGCCGCTGCCATCGCCAACCGCACCGGCTTTTATGACGCTTGCGGGCAGGGCATCTTTTGCAACCTTGGCCAAGGGGATGTGGATTTCCCCGCTGTCCGGCAGTTGCTGATAGACGCCGGTTTTGAGGGCTGGTGTACGGTTGAGCAAGATTGCGACCCAGCGTTGAACCCCGATATTCTGGGGGCCGCGCGGGCCAATCGCGAATACCTCGCCTCCATCGGTTTCAACTAAGGGCGCAGATCATGGCAAAACTCAACTGGGGTATGATTGGCGGCGGCGAAGGCAGCCAGATCGGCCCGGCCCACCGCATCGGCTCCGCACTCGACGGTGAATTTTCCTTTGTGGCCGGGGCTTTGGATCACCGGGCCGAGGCGGGCCGCGACTATGGTCAGCTCCTTGGCCTTGCCCCGGATCGCGCCTATGGCGATTGGCGCGAGATGCTGGAGGGTGAGAGGAACCGCCCCGACCGCGTGGACCTTGTGACCGTCGCCACCCCCAACGCCACCCATTTTGAGATTACAAAAGCCTTCCTTGCGGCGGGCTTCCATGTGCTGTGCGAAAAGCCGATGACCATCACAGTGGCGGAGGGCGAGGAGATTGTGCGCCTGTCCCAATCCACTGGCAAAATCTGCGCGGTGAACTATGGCTACACCGGCTATAGCCTCGTGCGCCACATGCGCGCGATGGTGGCGCGCGGAGATCTGGGCAAGATACGACTGGTCAAGGCAGAGTTTGCGCATGGCCATCACGCCGATGCCGCCGATGCCGAAAACCCGCGCGTGCGCTGGCGCTATGATCCGGCACAGGCTGGCGTTTCTGCGCAATTCGCCGATTGCGGCATCCATGCGCTGCACATGGCCAGTTTCGTGACAGGCCAAGAGGTCACACAGCTTTCTGCGGATACGGTGTCTTGCATCGAAAGCCGGGCGCTGGAAGATGACGCGATGGTCAATTTTCGCATGGATGGCGGGGCGGTGGGGCGGCTTTGGACATCGTCCATCGCCATTGGCCGCCAGCATGGGTTGGCGATTGAGGTGTTTGGCGAAAAGGGCGGCCTGCGTTGGGCACAAGAACAGCCAAACCAGCTTTTCTGGATGCCGCTTGGCGGGCGCTTGCAAACCATCGAGCGCGGCGAAGCGGGCCTCTCGCCCGAGGCAGACCGTTCCAGCCGCGTCACCGTGGGTCATGCCGAAGGGATGCCGCTTGCTTTTGCCAATATTTACAAAGATTTGGCCGAGGCGATCCGTGCCGTACAGGCAGGCCGCGCCATAGATCCGGCTGCAAATCTTTACCCCCGCGCCACCGATGGGCTGCGGTCTATGGCGGCGGTTTATGCGGTTGCCGCCTCTGGCAAGGCCAAGGGCGAATGGCACGATGCCCGCCCCCCGATGTTTCGCTAACCCAAAACGTTATAGGGCGTGCGGGCGCAATGTCCGCCGCTCGATCACCTCGCAGGGAAATAGCTGCGCCTCGGGTGTCCGGGCGGGGTCGTCCAGCATCGCCACCACAAACGCGATTGAGGCTTGGATGATCTGTGCCACGGGCTGGCGGATCGTGGTCAGCGCGATATTTTCCCAGCCTGCCATCTCCATATCGTTCAGCCCGATGATCCCGATATCTGCCGGCACCTGTAGCGCGGTGTCGGCAATCGCACTCAGCGCGCCGATAGACAGCACGTCATCGCCGCAAAAATACGCCTCCTGCGCCGGGCCAATGGCCAGTAGCCGCGCCATTTCCGCCCGCCCGGCCTGAAACGAATAGGCGCTTGCAAAGGAATGGCACATCTGCGCGCCTTCGCACCCGGCCAGTTCCTCGGCAAATCCGGCCAATCGGTCCTGGGTGGAGGTCGCGGCCTCCGGCCCGCCCAAAAAACTCACGCGCCGATAGCCCCGCGCTAACAGTTCCCGCGCCGCCATCCGCCCACATTCTACATTGTCGATGCCCACCACATGCACCATCGGCTGCGGCGCATGCCGCCCGAAACTATGCACCACCGGCACCCCCGCCGCGCGAAAGGCTTGTGAAAATCCGGGCGGCAGGGTCGATGACGCCACAATCACCCCATCCACCGAATATTGCCGCAACATCCGCACCGAGGCTTCCGGATCCGTCTCATCGCTCAGGTTCACCAGCAAGGGCCGCAGCCCGCGCTCTTGCAGCCCGCGCGTGAACAGGTCAAAAACCTCCAGAAAAATCGGATTGTGAAAGTTGTTTGAAACCAACCCGATAAGCTTTGTGCGCCCGGTCGTCAGGCTCGATGCCAGCGCGTTGGGGCTATAACCAAGTTCCGCCGCGGCCCGTTCGACCTTGCGCCGCATTTTGGCTGAAACCGAGGCCCCTTCGGTAAAGGCCCGCGACACTGCCGAGCGCGAAACCCCCGCCCGCAATGCCACGTCCCTTAGGGTTACTGCCATGCTCAAATGTCCTGCAATGATCGGTCGCGCCACCCACAAACCCTGCCCTAATCGTGCAACCGGTTTCAAGCGGCGCCTGTTGTGAAATGCGCCTGCGAATATCCATTGCACCACAAGGAAGGCCGCCCGTAAACAACCCGTCGCACCGATCCGTCGCTGAGGCTTTGTGAGGAGAGGTTAAAAATTGACTGTGTTTTGGCCGTTAGCATCCACAGATGCACAGATGTACGCATGCTCCGAAAATCATCAAAACATTTTTTATCAATGGATTATCGGCTATTTCGTGCAATTCTGAAACCGCGTTCAGGCGCTGGAACTTATGGGGAGGGGTATTATTTTGGTCGGAGCGAGAGG
>CALEMZ010000437.1 GCA_937910975.1 uncultured Pseudorhodobacter sp.
CAACCACGAGGTGATGATGCGCGGCACCTTCGCCAACATCCGCATCAAGAACGAGATGCTGGACGGGGTAGAAGGCGGCTATACCAAAGGTCCGGATGGGGCGCAGACCTCAATCTATGACGCGGCAATGGCCTATCAGGCTGCCGGCACCCCGCTGGTGATCTTTGGCGGTGAGCAATATGGCGCAGGTTCCAGCCGCGACTGGGCGGCAAAAGGCACGGCTTTGCTGGGCGTGAAGGCGGTTATCGCTGAATCCTTTGAGCGTATTCACCGCTCCAATCTCGTTGGCATGGGTGTGATCCCGTTCGAATTCACCGGCGGCGACACCCGCAAATCGCTGGGCCTGACAGGCGATGAAACCGTCGCCATCTCTGGCCTCGATACGATCCAGCCACTGCAAGAGGTGCCTTGCACCATCACAAGGGTTGATGGCTCCAGCAAGGTTATCACCTTGAAATGCCGCATCGATACCGCGATTGAAATCGAATATATTGAGCATGGCGGCGTGCTGCATTACGTGCTGCGCGATCTGGCAAAATCGGCCTGATTCAATCGCCACATGACGACATCAAAGCAAGCGCCCCATGGGGCGCTTGTTGCTTTTTTGGGGAAAGCTTTCTGCCGTTGAAATCTCTTTAAGACCTGCGAGGCATAGTAAAGGCGTCGATAACCACCAAAGGGCCACCAATGCGCTTTCCTTGCCTTATCTCTCAATCTGAAATTGATGCCCGATTGCGCCGCGCCAAACCGCGCCAAGCCGTCGCTCCACCAATGCCATGGGTGCCTGCGCTTTTTGGTCTGACCATGGTGGTGGCCATGCAAACCTTACTCTGACGCGGCCTTTCGGGGTGGCGTATGACCAAAGGGGAAAAATTCACTCTAACAAAAGTTACTTTGGGGGGCAGAAAGCCCCCCTTCCCAGCCCCTTAGCAAGGTTTTGCTTTACTGTGAGGCTTCCGCAATGGCCGGGCGAATGCTGCGCTCCAACTCTGCCGCCGAAATTGGCCCGGCAAAACGCAGCACAATTAGCCCATCGCCATCAATAACATAGGTTTCCGGCACGCCGTAAACGCCCCAATCAAGCGCCATACGGCCCGCGTCGGCACCAATCGCGACATAGGGGTTGCCCAGTTCGGCCAGAAAGCCCTGCGCATCATCGGTCCGGTCTTTGTAATTCACGCCATAGATAGGGATGCCTTCAGCCGCCAGTTGCTCCAGCATCGGATGCTCGGCCCGACATGGCCCACACCAACTGGCCCAGAAATTCACCAGCTTCACCCCCGGCTTGCGCAGATCGGCGTCTGAGAAGGTCGGAAAATCGGCCAGCGGCGTTACCTGCACCGGTGGGGCCTCTTTCCCCGTCAACGCCGAGGGCAGACCATCCGGGTCATCACGGTACATCCCGACGATAAACAAACCCGCCAGCCCAGCAAAAAGCATCGGCGGCAGAAACATCAGAACTTTAGCCATTTTTCTTCTCCTGCCGCGCTTCTACTTCGCGCAGCACGCGGCGCACCTTGGCCCCGCGCCACAGACTTACCGCCACCAGCACCACAATCAGCGCCACCGAGGCCGCATAGGAGCCCAGCACCGCCCCTGCATATTTCCCCAAGTCAGGCATCATCCCATCCGCTCCCGCGCAAGTAGCGCGCTCAACCGTCTGGCCCTGATTTCCGTCCGCGTGCGCAACAGCACCAGCGTCAGGAACAAAAGCACAAACCCCGCGATACAGACCAGCAGCGGAAACCAGAACACATCCGCCACGTTTTCTTTCTTATCCAGCGACAAAGACGCACCCTGATGCAGCCCCTGATTCCAGAAATTCACCGCATAGCGCGACAAAAGCGCAAAGACCGACCCGACGATGCACAAAACCCCGGTCAAATCCGCCGCCGTGTCGGGGTCATCCACCGCCTGCCACAGCGCTATATAGCCCAAGTAGAAGAGTGTCAGAATCAGAAAGCTGGTCAGGCGCGGGTCCCAAGCCCACCACGTGCCCCACATCGGCTGGCCCCATAGCGCCCCCGTGGCCAATGCGATCAGCGTGAAGGTCAGCCCTACCGGAGCGGCAGCCTTGGCCGCCAACGCGCTTACATGATGCCGCCGGATCAGCCATACCAATGACGCCACCAGCATCATCACCCATGCATTGATTGCCATCATTGCGGCGGGCACATGCAGGTAGATGATCTTGACGGTGGAGCCCTGCTTGTAATCATCCGGCGTGCCGAAAAACCCCCAGGTCAGCCCACCAATAAGGCATAGAGTTGCGGCCACTGTCACCCAAGGCAAAGCCCGGCGCGACAGCTGCATGAATTTCTGCGGATTTGCATATTCCCAAAGTGACATGGCGATTAGCTAGACTTTCATGGTTTCGGCGACAAGGGTTAACACAGTTTCCCTAACGCAGATTGATACGGATTGCCGCAGCCGAGGCGAAAGGCAAAAGTGCCGCCGCCCCTGCCGTTATTCCGGCGAGCAATGCCAGTGGCGTGGCTGTGGCCATTCCATCGGCGCCACGTTTCACCACTTCGGCGCCAAAAATCAACGTCGGCACATAAAGCGGAAGCACCAGAAGTGACAAGAGCAGCCCGCCGCGCTTCAGCCCCACAGTCAGCGCCGCGCCAAACGCGCCGATGACAGAAAGCGCGGGCGTGCCAAGGCCAAGCGACACCACCAGCCAGAAATACCCGGCTTCGGGCAGGTTCAGCAAGACACCCAGCACCGGGGCCACCAGCGTCAAGGGCAGGCCCGTCACCGTCCAATGCGCCAAGGCCTTGACCGCGACCACGCCTTCCAACGGAATTGGCGCTGTGACCAGCAGATCCAGTGAGCCATCCTCAAAATCCAGCGCAAAAATGCGGTCTAGGCTGAGCAGGCAAGCCAACAGCGCACCTACCCACAATATCCCCGGCGCAATCTTGGCCAAAGTCGCACTTTCCGGACCGACCCCCAAAGGCACCAGCACCGCGACCAGCAGGAAGAATGCAAGCCCAAGGCCAAAGCCACCCCCCGCGCGCATCGCCAGCCGCATATCCCGTAGCAGCAGCGCGATCATGCGAAATCTCCGCCGAAGGCCGCATCAAAGGCACCGCCGTTCTCAGACGCGGGCCGTGCGCGAAAGGGACCAAGCTCCAGCTCCTCTGCCTCGGCCAGCCCCAGATCAATATGGGTGGCAATCAATGCGGCCCCGCCTGCCGCCAGATGCCCGCGCACCACATCGGCAAAAAGGGCGACCGAAGCGGCATCAAGCGAAACCGTCGGCTCATCCAGCACCCAGATCGGCCGCCCTGTGACCAGCAAACGCGCCAGCCCCAGCCGCCGCTTTTGCCCAGCAGAAAGGTTTGCCGCTTGCCTGTCACGCAGATCGGAAAGGTTCATGCGCGTCAAGGCATCCTCAACCGCCGCGGTGCCATACACCGCCCCCCAGAAGGCAAGGTTTTCAGTCACCGTCAGCGTGGCTTTCAATCCATCGGCATGGGCAGCATAGGCTATCGCCTCGCCCCCCACCGAAATCTTGCCCGCAACGGCTGGCTGCAAGCCTGCAACAGTGCGCAAAAGTGTGGTTTTGCCAATGCCATTTGCCCCCCGCAATACCAGCGCGCGCCCCGGCGGCAGGGCAAAGCTTACCCCTTCCAGAACGGTCACGCCCCCACGGGCCACGGCAAGATTGGCAACGCTCAACTCCATAACAACAGCCCTACCCCATGTGCTGCGATGGGAAAAGGGCCATGCCGCCGCAGGCGTTAAAGCGGCTCAATATCACCCTGCGCTCGGACCGCGTGAAAATCGGCGACATAGGCGGCCAAGGTGCCAGTGGCAATCGCCGCGCGCAGGCCCGCCATCAGGTCTTGGAAATAACGCAGGTTGTGCCATGTCAGCAGCATGGAACCGATAATCTCATCCGATTTGATGACATGGTGCAGATAGGCGCGGGAATAATTGCGGCAAGCCGGGCATTCGCAGGCCGCGTCCAGCGGGCGCGGATCATCTTTATGGCGGGCGTTGCGCATATTCACCTGCCCCGCGCGGGTCCAGCCTTGCCCCGTGCGCCCCGACCGCGAGGGAAGCACGCAATCCATCATATCAACCCCGCGCTCCACTGCGCCCACGATATCATCGGGCTTGCCCACCCCCATCAGGTAGCGCGGCTTATCTGCGGGTAGCATTTCGGGCGCATAATCCAGTACGCCAAACATCGCCTCTTGGCCCTCGCCCACTGCCAAACCGCCCAAGGCATAGCCATCAAAGCCAATCACCTTCAGCGCCTCAGCACTTTCGGCGCGCAAATGCTGCGTCACCCCGCCTTGCATGATGCCAAAAAGCGCATGTCCCGGACGGTCGCCAAATGCATCGCGCGAGCGTTGCGCCCAACGCATCGAAAGCTGCATGGATTTGGCCACCTCTGCATCCGTGGCGGGCAGGGCCGGGCATTCATCGAAACACATCACGATGTCGGACCCCAGAAGCTTTTGAATTTCCATGCTGCGCTCAGGTGAAAGCATGTGTTTTGAGCCGTCGATATGGCTCGAAAAGCGCACGCCTTCCTCGGTCAGCTTGCGCAGGCTGGCAAGGCTCATCACCTGAAACCCCCCGGAATCCGTCAGGATCGGGCGTTGCCAGTTCATGAATTTGTGCAAGCCCCCCAAAGCGGCGATCCGCTCGGCTGTCGGGCGCAGCATCAGATGGTAGGTGTTGCCAAGCAAAATATCCGCGCCGGTTTCGCGCACTGATTCCGGCAGCATCGCCTTGACGGTGGCGGCCGTGCCCACGGGCATGAAGGCGGGGGTGCGGATATCGCCGCGCGGCGTGGAGATCACGCCTTGGCGGGCGCGACCATCGCGCGCCTGAACTTCGAAACTGAACCGCTGTTGCATCGTTTTGCCCCCGATATGACGGCCCCTTTTGGGCAAAACCCGGCCAAAAGCCAAGCCCCCGCGACGAATGGCCTGCTATGCGCCCCCTTGCCCCGCCGCAGCGCCGCGTCAATAAAGGGTAAACTGCTGTTGAAAGGCCCCGGATGCTTCGCCTTGCCGCCCTTCTCATCCTTTGCGCCCTGCCCCTGCGGGCCGAAACGGCATTGGTGGCGGTGGCGGCTAATTTTGCCTCCGCCGCTCAGGCGCTTGCGGGGCTTTATGCGGGCGAGACGGGGCATGAGATTTTGCTGACCACCGGCGCCACCGGAAAACTTTATGCGCAAATCACCCAAGGCGCGCCGTTTGATCTGATGCTTTCGGCGGATGCGGCCACACCTGCGAAGTTGCATGCCGCAGGCCACGGGGTGCCGCAGCCCTATGCGATTGGCATATTGACGCTTTGGATGCCCTCCATGTCGCCGGGCCAAGACCCGGCCATTGCCCTGCAAGACAGCACCATCCGCCACATCGCCATCGCCAACCCCGATCTGGCCCCATATGGCACAGCCAGCGTAGCGGCACTGGAGGCGATGGGAATTTATGCGGCTATTGCAGGTAAAATCGTGATGGGCCAGAACATTGGCCAAGCCTTTGCGCTTGTGCATTCGGGTGCGGCAGAGGCGGGCTTCGTCGCGCGCTCTGCCCTGCCTGAGGCGGCCAAGGGCTATGTCTGGAACGTAACGCCCGCATTTTATCCGCCGATCCGGCAAGATGCGATCTTGCTCAAACACGGGGCCGGGAATGTCGCGGCTGCGGGGTTTCTGGCCTTTCTCGCCACGCCCGCAGCGCGCGACACCATCGCCCGGCATGGCTACGCATTGCCATGATGGTAGACCTTGGACCCCTCTGGCTTACCGTGCAACTGGCCGCTGTGACCACGACATTGCTGCTGGTCTTTGGCACGCCGCTGGCGTGGTGGCTGGCGCGGACCCGGTCCCGCGCAAAGCCGGTGGTAGAGGCGCTGACGGCGCTGCCCTTGGTTTTGCCCCCCACGGTGCTGGGGTTTTACCTGCTGATCCTGTTTAGCCCGACCTCCGGCTTTGGTGCCTTTTGGGTGCGGACGACGGGCGAGACGCTTACATTCTCCTTCACCGGGCTGGTCATCGCCTCCATGCTCTATTCGCTGCCCTTCACCGTGCAACCCTTGCAAGCGGCGTTTGAGGCCATAGGACGCGCCCCGATGGAGGCGGCGGCGATGCTGCGGGCATCACCCTTGGATCGTTTTTTCACTGTGGCGATGCCGATGGCAAAGCGCGGCTTTCTGACGGCGGCGGTACTAAGTTTCGCCCATACTTTGGGCGAGTTTGGCGTGGTGCTGATGGTGGGGGGCAATATTCCGGGAGAAACCAAGGTCATCTCCATCGCGATTTATGAGCATGTGGAGACGATCCGCTATGCTGAGGCGCATGTGCTCTCACTCATATTGCTGACGTTTTCCTTTGTCACACTCTTTTTGGTCTACAGCATCAACCGTCGCTTTCCCACCGGGGGGCGCGGTTGATGCTGTCACTTGATATCACACTGGAATATCTGGGATTTTCGCTTGAGGTGGCGCAAACCATCCCCCAATCGGGCGTGACCGCGCTTTTTGGTCGGTCCGGGTCGGGGAAATCAACGGTACTGCGGGTGATCGCAGGGCTGGAGACGGGCGCACAGGGCCGGGTGGCTTGGGACGGCGAGGTTTGGCAGGGGCCGGGCCAGTTTACCCCGCCGCACCAACGCGGGCTGGGCTATGTGTTTCAAGACACACGGCTTTTCCCGCATCTGAGCGTGGCACAAAACTTGGCCTATGCCGATAAGCGCGCAGGCCACCTACCCGGCCCCGACATGGCAGAGGTAATCACGGCGCTGGACCTGGCCCCCCTACTCGCGCGTCAGCCGCAAAGCCTGTCTGGCGGCGAACGCTCCCGCTGCGCCATTGGCCGCGCGCTACTGACACGCCCCCGGATGCTGTTGATGGATGAGCCACTCGCCGCTTTGGATGAGGCGCGCAAGGCCGAGATATTGCCCTATCTGGAACGGCTGCGCGACCAGATCGGCACGCCGATCCTGTATGTCAGCCATAACATGGCCGAAGTTGCACGGCTGGCCTCGCATCTGATGCTGATTGAGGCGGGCCGCATCACCCATCACGGACCGATTGAGGAACTGCTGGCCGATCCGGCAACCGCCCCAGCCCTAGGCCTGCGCGAAGCGGGGGCGATGATCCACGCCATATTGGCCGGCCATGATGACGACGGGCTAAGCCGGCTGCAAACCTCGGCCGGAACCGTTTTTCTGCCACGGGTGGAGGCCCCCTTGGGCAGCATCTTGCGGGTGCGCATTTTGGCGCAGGATGTCATTTTGGCACGAGAGGCCCCAACGGGGCTTTCCGCGCTTAACATCCTGCCTGCCACAGTCACGGCAATACAGATGGGCGCAGGCCCCGGCGCGCTGGTACAGCTGATGTTGGGGGAGGACCGCATCCTCGCGCGGATCACCCGCCGCTCGGCCAGCGCATTGGGGTTGGAATCCGGCACGCAATGCTTTGCCATCCTCAAGTCCGTCTCGGTCGCACCCGGCAACATCGGCGCGCGCATGGCACCGGCTGGCTTGTGACCGATACAATACTTTAGCGCCTTTCCCTTGCGCCCTTTCGCATAATGTTCCATCACTCGGATGATGAAAACATGCCGGGCCAGACGTCCGGAAACTTGAGGAAACGGGCGCGCTATGCTGGATGCAAAGACAAAACCAACCGAAGATATCTCTGTTCGTGAGGTTTTCGGGATCGACACTGACATGAAGATCAAGGGTTTCGCTGAAGCCACGGACCGCGTGCCTGCGATTGACCCGACCTATAAGTTCGATCCCGATACGACTTTGGCGATCCTTGCGGGCTTTGGTTATAATCGTCGCGTGATGATCCAAGGCTATCACGGCACGGGCAAATCGACGCATATCGAGCAAGTCGGCGCGCGGCTGAACTGGCCCACGGTGCGGGTGAACCTTGATAGCCACATCTCCCGGATCGACCTGATCGGCAAGGATGCGATCAAGCTGCGCGATGGCAAGCAGGTGACGGAG
>CALEMZ010000438.1 GCA_937910975.1 uncultured Pseudorhodobacter sp.
CCGACATATGCTCGGGCTGTTCCACGGTCGTCCCGGTGCGCGCAACTGGCGGCGCGTACTTTCGGATGGGGCTAGCCGCGAGGGGGCCGGGCTTGACGTGTTTGATTCCGCCCTGACAGAGGTGCAGGACCGCGCCCCAACGGGATGACACAACCTTGCATGCCGCCCAATTGGCGCGGCTGGCATATTGCCGGATCACGGGCATTGCATCGCTGAACATGCTGCGCAAGGTGATCTTCGGATAAGGGATTTTCGTCGGAAACGCGTGGCCCCGACTTTGGGCCAAAAGTTTAGCTGCGCGGGGCCCGGCCCGCCCGCCCGCCGCGCCGCTTGGTTATTTGCCCGGCCCGGCCCGGCAGTTCGGCAATCACCGCGTGCCGCGCCTCGGGCGTCATCCGTGACCAGGCTGTGATCTCATCAATGCTGCGATAGCACCCCACGCACAGCCGCGCCTCCGGGTGGACGACGCAAAGCTTCACACAGGGGCTTTCGACCTCGTCGCGTTCCCAGATGTCATCCGCCAAGTGCAGCCCCCCGCGAAATATGCGCCAAACGGTCCAGCGCACCTTGCAAGATATAGCTCGCCGCCACGTGATCAATCAGCTCCTTGCGACGCTTGCGCGACGTATCCGCCTCAATCAGCGCGCGTTCGGCGGCTACGGTTGAAAGCCGCTCATCCCAAAACCCGATGGGCAAGGGCGTGAGCCGCGACAGATTACGCGCAAAGGCCCTTGTCGCCTGCGCTCTGGGCCCTTCTGAGCCATCCATATTGCGTGGCAGGCCCAGAATTATGCCCACCACCTCCCGCGTGGTTAAAAGCTTTAACAAAGCCTCGGCATCAACGGTAAATTTCGCCCGCCGGATCGTCAGCACAGGCGTGGCAACCCCGCGCAGCCGGTCCGATATTGCCACCCCGATGGTCTTTTCGCCAAAATCCAAGCCTGCAAGGGGGCCCATCACAGGCAGGGTGCGCGCGAAGTCCTCCATCAGGTCATGGTGGTTCATGGGGTAATTCCGGCCTGGGCCGCCGCCGCATTAATGATCCCGAGTTCGGCTTCGCGCCCGGCGAAATTATTCTGCGCCTCCGCCCAGATCGCGCCCGCGCGTGTCTCTTCGCCCAGATTGGCCAAGGCTGTGATCAGCCGCGCCCATTCTTCCGCCGTGCCACCTTCGGTTGCCAAGCGGTCGTTCAACCCTTCCACCATACTGCGGATCATGGCTTGGCGTTCCTCGGGTGTCATGTCTTGGGCGGCTTGCATATCCTCGGCACTTGGGCCGCGTAAAGCGCCACCCGCCTCTGCTACGGTCGCTGCTGGCAACTCATAGCGCGCGCCCGCCACCTCAGCGAGGCTTTCAATCCGCGCGCGCACTTCGGCCTTCCATGGGCTGTTTTCCGGCGCGCTGTCGATTACCTGGCGCCAATAGAGAAAGGCCAGATCGTAACGTCCGACCTGCATATTCACGATCCCGGCGAAAAACAGCGCCGTATCGTTCTTGGGGTTGCCAGCCAACACCTTGGCCAAAATCGCCTCCGCCTCGGGGGATACCTGCCCATCGGCGGCTTGGATCATCAAGGTGGCCTGCGTCAGCAAATCGCCCTCGGTCGCATCGTCACCCTTAATCGCAATCACCCGTTCCTGCGCTTTGTAGGCGGCGGCCATATTGCCCAGATTGGCTTCGTTCCGCGCCAAAAGCTGCTGGCCCTGCAAATCATCAGGGCGATTGGCCACGGCGTCCCGCAGCTTTTCCACCAGCGTCAAAAACTCCGGGTCCGCAGTCTGCAAGGCTGGGCGCGGCGGCAGTGCCGCCTCCAAACCTGCTTGTCCGGGGCGATTGGCGCGGTGATCTTCGGCCACTGCTATACGTTTTTTCAAGGGCAGATCGCTGTAGCCGGGTTGGCCCAGTACCGCATAGCCGCCAAACCCCGCCGCAACTATCAAGGCCAGAACCGCAACAACAACCGCCGAGGCAGGCCCGGCGCTGACGTTCATTGGCGAGGCCTCCGCCCGGTCCGCCGCCAGCAACCGCCGCGCCACTTCTGAGCGCAGGCGGTCTGCCTCTTCCTCGGCGATCACGCCGCGTCCCAGATCCCGCTCAATTTCGCGCAATTGATCGCGGTACACTTGGCTGTCAAACACCGCATGCGCCACCGCCTCTGGCACCTCGCGCCGCAACGCCCTGATCATGATAGCCACCACAACAAGTGCAATCGCGCCCGTCGCTGCCCAAAAAATACTGTCCGCCACGCGCAACCCGCCTTTTGTTCACATTGCCCCTGATGTAATGCCTCTGCGCCCAAGTCAAAAGCCTTAATTGGCGATGGGGCTTGAGACCTCTGGACGCAGGCCAATCCGGCCCCATGTCGCAATTATCCCCATTGTGCCGCTCATGGGTGCGGATATAACTCACGCCCGTATCACAAGGCAGGAAGATAACCCGGACCAGAGCCCGGATCTGAGGGGAGTTGCGCATGAGACGCTATTCGGTATTTGCCATCGCACGCGAGGCATTGCGCTACCACAGCGGATGGGAACGTGCCTGGCGCGCACCAACGCCCAAGGCCGCTTATGATGCGATTATCATTGGGGCAGGGGGCCACGGCCTCGCCACGGCCTATTACCTTGGCAAGAACTTCGGCATCACCAATGTCGCGGTGATCGAGAAAGGCTGGCTTGGCGGCGGCAACACCGGGCGCAACACCACCATCATCCGCTCCAACTACCTGCAAGACCCATCCGCCGCGATCTACGAAAAGGCGCGCAGCCTGTACGAGACGATGAGCCAGGACCTGAATTACAACGTCATGTTCAGTCCCCGCGGCGTGATCATGCTGGCACAAACCCACCATGAGGTGCGCGGCTACCAGCGCACCGCCCATGCCAATGCCCTGCAAGGCGTGGAAACCCAGTTTATCAGCACGGCGAAGGTCAAGGAACTTTGCCCGATCATGAACATCGACGGCCCGCGCTATCCGGTGCTTGGCGGGCTTTGGCAACCACGCGGCGGCACCGCCCGGCATGATGCCGTGGCCTGGGGCTACGCCCGCGCCTGCTCGGATATGGGGATGGACATACTCCAGCAGTGCGAAGTGACAGGCGTGCGGTCTGAGGGCGGCAAGGTCGTGGGGGTGGAAACCTCCAAAGGCTACATCGGCACCAAAAAGCTTGGCATCGTCGTTGCAGGCCACTCCGGCCAACTGGCGGAAATGGCAGGGTTTCGCCTGCCGATTGAGGCTGTGGCCCTGCAAGCGCTGGTGTCAGAGCCGATCAAGCCCTGCATGGATGTGGTCGTGATGGCCAACACCGTGCACGGCTATATGTCGCAATCCGACAAGGGCGAGATGGTCATCGGCGGCGGCACGGACGGGTTCAACAACTACACCCAGCGCGGCTCTTTCCATCATATTGAGGAAACCCTGCGCGCATTGGTGGAAACCTTCCCCATGCTTTCTCGCCTCAAAATGCTGCGCCAATGGGGCGGAATCGTGGATATGACCGGCGACCGCTCACCGCTGATCTCCAAAACCCCCATGGGCAATTGCTTCATCAACTGCGGCTGGGGCACCGGCGGCTTCAAGGCAATCCCCGGCTCCGGCTGGGCCATGGCAGAACTGATGGCCAAGGGCGAGCCGGGGCCACTGGCCGCTGCCTTCTCCATGACCCGCTTCAAAGAGGGCCGCTTTATTGATGAAAGCGTTGCGGCTGGGGTGGCACATTGATGCGCTTTCTTTTCGGCAAAAATATCCCCGGGGGGTCCGGGGGGCAGGCAGCCCCCCGGCCTTTCCTCAAGCGCGAGGCCCAGACATGCTAATTCTCACCTGCCCCTATTGCGGCGTCGAGGCCGATGAAACGGAGCTTTCCCCCGGCTATGAGGCGCATCTGAAGCGCTTCGGCCCCGGTGCCACGCCAGAAGAATTTGAATCCTACATGTTCGCCCGCAAAAATCCCAAGGGCGTGCATTTTGAGCGTTGGCGCCATGCTTACGGCTGCGGCAAATGGTTCCTCGCCGCCCGCGACACCAACACGCTGGAGGTTTTCGGCACCTATCCGGCCCAAAGCCCCGAACCGCCCGCCGATCTAATCGCCAAGATCAAAGAAAAACGCCCCGATTGGGAGGGTCACAAATGAGCACCCGTCTCGCCACAGGGGGCCGGTTGATTGACCGCTCCACCCGCGCAGAATTTACCTTTAACGGCAAGCGCATGATCGGGCATGAGGGCGACACGCTCGCCTCCGCCCTTCTCGCCAATGATCAGATGCTGGTGGGCCGCTCGTTCAAATACCACCGTCCACGCGGCATCATCGCCGCTGGCCCAGAAGAGCCGAACGCGCTGGTCAACCTAGGCCGCTCCGACCGGATGGAGCCCAACCAGCGTGCCACCACGACCGAGCTTTTCGCGGGGCTGGAGGCCGCAAGCCAGAACCACTGGCCCAGCCTCGAATTTGATATAGGCGTGGTGAACAACTACATCGCCCGCTTCTTGCCCGCTGGCTTTTACTACAAAACCTTCATGCAGCCCCGCGCCGCATGGAAGCATGTGTTTGAACCGATCATCCGCCACTCGGCAGGCCTTGGCTCCGCCCCCAAGGAACCCGACGCGGATCGCTATGAATATGTCTACGCCTTTTGCGATGTGCTGATCATCGGCGGCGGTATCGCCGGGCTTCAGGCCGCGCTGACCCAAGGTCAGGCGGGCAAACGCGTGCTGCTGATCGAACAAACCGCGCATTGGGGCGGCCGCGCCCCTGTCGATGGTGATACGGTTGAAAACGAGCATGCCGGGGAATGGGTGACATCGGCAATCGATGCGCTGAAAACCATGAAAAACGTCACCCTGCGCAACCGCTGCATGGGTGCGGGCGTCTACGATCATGGTTATGTGCTGGCCAATGAGCGTGTGGCCGATCACACCCCCGGCGATGGCCGTCCGAAACAGCGCGTCTGGCGCATCCGCGCGGGCCATATCATCACCGCCACCGGGGCTATTGAGCGCCCGCTGTCCTTCGCGGGCAACGATATTCCCGGCGTTATGCTGGCCGCATCGCTGCGCGATTATGTGGTGAATTTCGCCATCTCGCCGGGCGATCGCACGGTCGTCGTTACCAATAATGATGACGCCTATCTAACTGCAATTGCATTGGTGGAGGCCGGGCTTTCGGTCCCCGCGATCCTCGATGCGCGCCCGCAGGCGGATGGCGACCTGCCCAACCGCGCCCGCGCGCTTGGCATCCGGGTGGAGCAGGGGCGCGGCATCGCCTCCGTCAAGGGCGGCAAGCGCGTGACCGGCGTACAGGTTTGCCTGCAAGCGGGCGAAGGCGCGGTGATGGAAGAGATCGCCTGCGATGCCGTTGCCATGTCCGGCGGCTGGTCGCCGGTGGTGCATCTGTGGTCCCATTGCGGCGGCAAGCTTACATGGTCCGACCATCTTTCGGCCTTCGTGCCTGATCCTGACCGCCCGCCGCGCAACCATGACGGCAGCGCGATGGTCAGCTGTGTCGGGGCTGCCGCAGGCACCTACCGGGTCGAGGATATCGTAACCGCAGCTGTCGCTACGGATGTAATACAGAGTAACGACGCAGAAAATACGCCCGCAATCCCGCCAATCTGGGTCATGCCGCAGGGCGCGCCGATTGGGCTGCGCGCTAGAATGTGGCTCGATTATCAGAATGACGTGAAGGTTTCAGATGTTCAGCTCGCCGCCCGCGAAGGCTATGAAAGCGTCGAGCATACCAAGCGATATACCACGCTCGGCATGGCGACAGATCAGGGAAAACTAAGCAATATAAACGGTTTGGCGGTACTTTCTCAGGCGCTCGGGGCTGAGATTCCGCAAGTTGGCACCACCACCTTCCGCCCGCCCTATACGCCCGTCACCATCGGGGCCTTGGCAGGCGAGTCGCGGGGCGAGATATTCCAACCCCTGCGCCGCACGCCGATGCATGAATGGCATGATAAATCAGGGGCTTACTGGGAGCCGGTGGGCCTGTGGCGCAGGCCATACTGCTACCCGCGCAACGGTGAGTCCCATGCGCAGGCGGTGGAACGTGAGGTGCTCAACACCCGTGAAAAGTTGGGGCTTCTGGACGCCTCCACCCTTGGCAAAATCATCGTCAAGGGTCCGGATGCGGGGCGCTTTCTCGATATGCTATACACCAATATGATGTCCAATCTTGCGGTGGGCAAATGCCGCTATGGGTTGGTGTGCAACGAGCAGGGCTTTTTGTCCGATGATGGCGTCGTGGCCCGGATTGATGAAGACACATGGCTTTGCCACACCACCTCAGGCGGTGCAGACCGTATCCACGGCTGGATGGAAGATTGGCTGCAATGCGAATGGTGGGATTGGAAAGTCTATACCGCCAATGTGACCGAACAATATGCCCAAATTGCCGTTGTTGGTCCTAATGCTCGGAAATTGCTTGAGAAAATTGGCGGCATGGATGTCTCGAAAGAGGCGCTGCCCTTCATGCAATGGGCCGATGGTACGCTGGGGGGCTTCTCGGTTCGGGCCTATCGGATCAGTTTTTCGGGCGAGCTATCCTATGAAATCGCCGTTCCCGCCAGTCAGGGCGCTGCCTTTTGGGAGATGCTGCACCGCGAAGGTGCGGCCTTTGGCGCGATGCCTTATGGCACCGAAGGTCTGCACGTTCTGCGCGCCGAGAAGGGCTTTATCATGATCGGCGATGAAAGCGATGGCACCGTAACGCCGCTGGATCTGGGCCTCGCCTGGGCTGTGTCCAAGAAGAAAACCGATTTTCTGGGCAAGCGCGGGATGGAACGCAGCCACCTTGCCGACCCGGAGCGTTGGCAGTTGGTGGGGCTTGAAACGCTGGATGGTTCCGTCATTCCCGACGGCTCTTATGCGGTGGCGGCGGGCCAAAATGAAAACGGCCAGCGCAACACAGAAGGTCGCGTAACATCAACATATTACAGCCCGACCTTAAAGAAGGGCATCGCCATGGGTCTGGTGCAAAACGGCCCCGATCGCATGGGCGAGGTGGTGGAGATGAACAAGGTCGATGGCAGCACCGTTCAGGCCCGGATCGTCGATCCGGTGTTCTTTGACAAAGCAGGGGAAAAGCAAAATGCATGATCCGGTCAGCGCCTTGAACGGGCAAAGCTTTGACGGCTTTGCCAACATCCGCGAAATTGGACCTCTGGGGATGATAACCCTGCGATGCAATCTGGATGAAAAACCGCTTGCAGCCACATTGAAAAAGCTCAATTTTTCAATTCCTGAACAACGTAAAATCATGCGAAAAAACGAGCGGTCCGCCGGCTGGATGTCGCCCGATGAACTGTTGTTGATCCTGCCCTATACGGAGGTGGCAGCCACGCTTGCGGGCCTTGCCGCGGGGCTTGCCAAGACCCATCACCTTGCCGCCGATGTCTCCGACGCTCGCGCGGTATTTCGGATTGAGGGCGAGAAGGCCGATCAGGTTCTGGCCAAGCTCTGCCCGGTTGATTTGCCAAAACTTGCCCTCGGAGAATTGCGCCGCACCCGTGCAGCCCAAGTACCGGCTGCGTTTTGGGCCGATGAGGGGGGCTATACGCTTGTCAGCTTCCGCTCAGTGGCAGGCTATGTAATGGGCCTGCTCCGCCATTCCGCGATGCAGGGTTCTGAAATCTAACGAATGGTTTTGGCGTGTTGACCCGTAGCATAGGTTAATGGACTATACGTCTATTGCTGTATTAACAGGTATCTTAGTTGTCTCCCAAAACGCCACCAAAGCTTGCTTTTCTTGCGGGACTGATTGCCATGATCGCCGGGCCTGCCCTCGCCAAGGATACGACATATATCTGCAAGCTCGATGTTGCGGTGTCGAATTCTTGGGTGCCAAATCAGAATGTGATCGTACACGCCCCGGCGCGAAAGAAGCGATGGTCAATGATCCTATCATTTCACATTTTCTCCAGAAACCTGTGAAGGCTACGGTAAAGGCGGATAATGCCGCGCGCATCACTTTTACTTGGGAACTTCCCTTTATCCGCAACCGCGAAGCGCAAACAACAGCACGTTTTTTATACCGGGCCAGCTATTTTAAAAAAACTGGCAAAGTCATCATATCGGCGAACCCCGTCGGATACGTTAATAATTTCAATGCTTACGGAACGTGCAAGCTGCATTAGTGACGAAATATGCTTCGCACGAACCCTTGACGTTGGGAGCCGATGCGCCCTTATTCACGGTAACAACAGAAATCGTCTGAAAGGAATTTTCCATGGCTTTTACTCTTCTTGATCTTCCCTACGCGCATGACGCTTTGGCTTCGCTTGGCATGTCCAAAGAAACGCTCGAATATCACCACGACCTGCACCACAACGCCTATGTCGTGAACGGCAATAAGCTGATCGCGGGCACCGAATGGGAGGGTAAGTCGGTTGAAGAGGTTGTTATCGGCACCTATGCTGCGGGTGCCGTGGCGCAGAACGGTATTTTCAACAACGCCAGCCAGCATTGGAACCATGCCCAGTTCTGGGAGATGATGGGGCCGGGCGGCAAAGCGATGCCGGGGGCGTTGGAAGCCGCGATTGTGGAAAGCTTTGGCTCGATTCAGAAGTTCAAGGATGATTTCGCGGCGGCGGGTGCTGGCCAGTTCGGTTCCGGTTGGGCGTGGCTGGTGAAGGACAAGGACGGCAGCCTGAAGGTAACTAAAACCGAAAATGGCGTGAACCCTTTGTGCTTTGGCCAAACTGCTTTGCTCGGCTGTGATGTGTGGGAACATTCCTATTACATCGACTTCCGCAACAAGCGGCCCGCTTACCTGACCAACTTCCTCGATAATCTGGTAAACTGGGAAAACGTCGCATCCCGTCTCGGGTGATCCTGCGTCGGAAATTTTTGAAAGGCCTGCCAGGGTGTTGCCTTGGCAGGCCTTTTTGTATAGTTCTATGGGGTGCTTTCGGCGCATGCGCCGGATATTCATGCAAGCCGGATTGATCGCGCGGCCCTTGTGTTGTCGGGCCACATCTATGGCGGGCAAATCCGCCTGTTTGACCGGGTGCCTATGGTGCCTTCGGCTTAGGCGCGCCTTTTGTTTGTCGCCATTTTGTCGAAGGGAGTGGCATCTGGTTGTGGCCGGTGGTTTGGGTTGCCCGCGAGAACTGACCTTGGCGGAGCTTGGTCGTAACAAACCCCCTATTCGCGGGCGGGTTGTTGCAGGTGCGCGCACTGCCAAAGGCGCAGATAGCGGCACTTATGGCGAAAATAATCCAGAATAGAGGTTGCTTTGCGTTTTGATATCGGGGTTCTTGTGAAAGGGAAGGCCGTAGGACTATTGGTAGGCTATCGGTTATGAATTGTACTGCGGGCGGGGGGCCAGATGGCGGGATGGAACGGAATGGGGGCAGGGCGCAAAATGGCGACCGGCCTTGTAGGGGCCGGTGTTGCGGCGGTTCTCGCTTTGCTGCTGCTGTGGTTGATGCCATCCCCCCAGCCTGAGATTGCGCTCGCACCCAGCACACCTGAGGAGGCTGCGCCCGCCCCGGCCGCGCAGGTCGCTGAGCCGCCCCAGATGCCGGTGGCCGCCGCCGAGACTCCCGCCGCACCCCGTTTCGAGGTCGTACGGATTGAAAAGGACGGCGCGACTCTGATTGCAGGCATGGCGCATCCGGGCAGCGGGGTTTCGATCTTGATCGATGCCGAAGTGGTTTCAACCGTTGTTGCGGATCGCGCTGGCAGTTTTGCGGCTTTGTTCGAAGTGCCGCCCAGTATCCAGCATCGCCTGATCACGCTGCGCATGCGGCTGCCCGACGGGCAGGAGATTGCATCGGAAGAGCAGGTCGTGCTTTCTTCCGGTGATGTGCTCCCGCCCATGCCCGAGGCGCCTTTCTCCGCACCGACCGAGACTGCCACCGCACCCCAAGCTCCCGCTGTCCTAGCCCCTGCTATTCAAGCGCCCGCGACCCAAGCTACTGAGACAGTCGCAGCCATTGAGCCCGCTGCCGACAGCCAAAGTGAAAATGTCCCATCGCTCACCACTGAAACGGGGACCGAGGCGACCGACAGCGCCCCCCCTGAGGTTCAGCCTTCCATCGCTGCCGATATTGCTGCCACACAGCCCCAAGAAGAGCCCGCGGCGATCTTGCTGGGGCCGCAGGGCGTCCGGGTGTTGCAGGCCGGATCAATGGTGCAAGAGGCGGGCCAATTGCGCCCGGTCGGGATCGACGCAATTTCCTATACCGCCACGGGTGCGGTGCAGCTGGGGGGGCGCGGGATGCCGGGTGCGACGGTTCGGCTTTACCTCAACGAGACTTATCTGACTGAATTTCCAGTCGCCGAAGATGGCGGCTGGGGCGGCATTTTGACGGATGTGGCCCCCGGCGTTTACCTTTTGCGGGCCGACCAGATTGACGCCAATGCCAAGGTGACGGCGCGGTTTGAAACCCCGTTCCAGCGCGAAACCCACGAGACACTGGCAGCAATCGCCGCGCCCGCCCCCGAACCGTCGCCAGCACCTTCCACCACGCCTTCTTCTGAGCCGAACAACGATCAAATCTCGGGCGCGACACCGCAAGAAGCCCCGAGCGAAACGGCAGCGGCCAGCGCCGTTGCTGAAGCCACCGCGACGCCGCCTGCCGCGACCACAATCACCCCTCTAAAGCCTGAGGTTACGGCAACCTCAGCGGCGCAAACATCCACCCAGACACTGGCCGAAGCGGCATCAACCATTACCCCCCCGCAACCAACACCCAGCCTCACAGCCGAGCCGACAGCAGCGCCTGCAGCCGCTGTTCAAGCTATCGCCCCAGTGCCGCCAGCCGTCACTGCCAAGCCAGCGGCACCGCCCGCCCCAATTATTGCACCCAGTGTCAACACGTCAGCAAAAACAGCCCCGGTTTCTGTAACCGTGCAGCCTGGCTTCACCCTTTGGGCCATCGCGCGGGATCAGTTTGGAGATGGGGTTTTGTATGTGCAGGTCTATGAGGCGAACAAAGACCGCATCCGCGATCCCGATCTGATCTATCCCGGTCAGGTCTTCGCTCTGCCTGACAGCGCCACGCTCCCGGATAGTTCTCGCTAAGCGAAACTCGCCCTCTGGCCATTGTCCGCAGGTCGGATTAGGTAGGGCGGAACGCTAACTCCTGTCTTCCAATTTGATCTTGGGTTTCAGGGAATGCCACTGCTTCGGCATGTTTTGGCATCAAGGAAAGTTGAGGACATTTTGGCCCGGACCACTAGCACTGCCACAAGCGCCGACGCCAGCCGTGAGGGCGCGCCTGCCATGCAAACCATCCGCAGGGTTATTCCCTACCTTTGGCCAACGGATGCGCCATGGGTGCGCCGCCGTGTTGTCATAGCGCTGATGTTGTTAATCTGTGCAAAGATCATCTCTGTTTCGACACCGTTTTTTTATAAGGCGGCGGTGGATGCCCTTGCCGGCACGACACGGGATGGGACGTTATTGCTTATGTTCGGAGCGGTCGGGCTGACCATCGCTTATGGCATGGCCAGGCTGGGGGCTGTGGCCTTTGGCGAGCTGCGCGATGCGGTTTTCGTGCGCGTGGGTCAGCGCGCTTTGCGCAAGCTCGCGTTGGAAACCTTTTCGCATATTCACCGCCTTTCGATGCGCTATCACATCTCGCGCAAGACCGGGGGGCTATCGCGCATCATCGAACGCGGTGTTAAGGGCGTGGATTTCTTGCTTCGTTTCATGCTGTTTTCGGTTGGCCCGCTGATCCTTGAGTTGTCCATGGTTGCGGTGCTTTTTGCCGTGCTGTTTGGATGGCAATACAGCGTTGCCGTGTTGATCACCATCGCGCTTTATGTCGCCTTCACGCTGAAGGTCACGGAGTGGCGGGTGAAGATTCGCCGCCAGATGAATGATCAAGATACCGATGCCAACCAAAAGGCCATCGATAGCTTGCTCAACTTTGAAACCGTTAAATATTTCGGTGCTGAACAGCGCGAGGCTGAACGTTATGACGGCGCGATGCAGCAATATGAGGTGATGGCCGTCAAAACCGGGCAAAGCCTTTCGTTCCTCAACTTTGGGCAATCGCTCATCATCACCTCCGGGCTTATCGTTGTCATGGTCATGGCCGCGATGGGGGTGCAGCAGGGCATCTTGACGGTAGGCGATTTTGTCATGGTCAACGCCTATATGATCCAGATCACCATGCCGTTGAACTTTTTGGGTACGGTTTACCGCGAAATTCGGCAGGCTTTGGTGGACATGGGCGAGATGTTTGCGCTGCTTGGCCAGCCGGCGGAGGTGGTGGATAAGCCGGGGGCTACGCAGTTGCAGGTCAAGGGCGGCGAGGTTGTGTTTGATAATGTTTTCTTTGGCTATGATGCCGAACGCCCGATCCTTAAAGGGATCACCGTGCGCGTGGCACCGGGGCAGAGGGTTGCACTTGTAGGCCCCTCTGGCTCGGGTAAATCCACCATTGGGCGTTTGTTGTTCCGCTTTTATGATGTGGTTGGTGGGGCGGTGCGCATTGATGGCCAAGACTTGCGGGATGTGACCCAAGACAGCCTGCACGCCCTGATCGGTGTGGTGCCTCAAGACACGGTTTTGTTTAACGATACCGTGTTTTACAACATTGCCTATGGCCGTCCTGATGCCAGCCGGGCCGAGGTTGAGGGCGCCGCCCGCGCCGCCAAGATTCATGATTTCATCACCTCGATGCCGGACGGCTATGAAACGCAAGTGGGCGAACGTGGGCTGAAGCTTTCAGGTGGCGAAAAGCAGCGTGTGGGCATTGCGCGGACCTTGCTGAAAAACCCGCCGATCCTGCTTTTGGATGAGGCGACCTCGGCTCTTGATACCCAGACTGAGCGCGACATTCAGGACAGCCTTCTGGCTATGGGCAAGGGCCGCACCGTCATCACTATTGCGCACCGCCTGTCTACCATTTCCGATGCGGACCAGATTATCGTGCTGGAGGCCGGAAAGGTTGTTGAAGAAGGTACGCATGATCAGCTTTTGGCCAACGGGGGCCGTTATGCCTCTATGTGGGCAAGGCAATCATCGGAAGAGGAGGCCACTGAAAAGGCATCCAAAACCGCCACTGCCGATTATGACGCCAATGATGAGCGTGAGATGGACAACCTCTTTAGAGCCATTCCAACGGGTGGGTAATGGTGCATCCGGTCTGGTTGAACGGGAAATGAAAGATGGGCTGCGGGAAAACTCCTGCAGCCCATCTTTCATTTAGCCCTTTGCGCGGCAATCGTCTTTGTCCGCCAAGCGGAGATAGCAGGTTTAGGTATTTCCTAGACCGGGGTGATGGCGGTTTCAGGGGCTTCCTGTCTCTGTTCCGTCACAGGGATCGGGGCAGGGTGTTCCGGTGACAAGGCCGCATCATCTGGTGCCTTTTCGTCATCTTCCCAGATCAGCAGAGGGGATTTGACCCTGCGTGCCGCCTTATTCAGCGCCATGTCGCGTGCTGCGGCACTGCTAGACCCGCTGGACAAAGCCGCCAGCGCGCCAAAGCTGCGGTAAGCACCGATGCCCACCCAGACGCGCAGCGCCAGAAGGGCAGGGGTAAAGATGAGCGTCAGCACGGTGGCAATGCCAAGGCCAAACACCACCGCCGTCGCCAATTGCTTCCACCACAACGCGGTTGGGCTGTCGATGGAATAGCCGCCATTGATGAAATCGAGGCTCAGCCCGAACATCATCGGCGCAAGCCCGGCCATTGTGGTGATTGTGGTCAATAGTACCGGTCGGATACGCTGTTCCGCCGTGCGCACGATCGCCTCGATCTTTGGCATATATCGGCTGAACTCCTGATAGGTATCGATCAGAACGATGTTGTTGTTCACCACGATCCCGGCCAGCGCCACGATCCCCGTCCCGGTCATGATGATACTGAAAGTCTGGTCCATCACCAGCATCCCGATCAAGACTCCGGTGGTTGACAGAACCACTGCGATCAACACGAGGAAGGCGTTATAAAAGCTGTTAAACTGGGCCAGCAGGAAGATGAACATCAGGCCCAAAGCCCCGGCGAAGGCCTTGGCCAGAAATGCACCGCTTTCAGCTTGCTCCTCTTGATCGCCGGTCCATTCCCATTCCACACCGATGGGCAAAGGGTTCTCTGTTTCCAGCCATTTGGTCAGCAATGCGATCCGCTCATTGGCGTTTATCGGCTCAATTATTATATCTGGCACCAGATCCGACAAGCTCTCCGCCGCTTCTGGTTTGGTCAACGCCACCAGCGTATAGCCATTGCTGCCGCCCTCCAGATCGGGCGTGCCGGTGGCATCTGCGGCGCGTTCGCGCGCGGTGCCGACCACCATCATCGTGCCATCCGCCTGCTTTTGTTTGAGCGACACCAGACCCGGCGCGACATCCGCTTTAACGTCATAGTAGCGCTGCTGGTCCACCCGATCGATCCGGCCCAGCTTTTGCACCGGGGTGCGGCTGACGAAATTGGACAAGGGCACCAAGCCATCACGGGTGCGTACCTTGAGCGTATCGAGCGTGGAAAGTACCCGGTCCTGTTCCGGTAGCCGCACACGGATCTCAATTTCTTCGTCTGAGCTGTCCACCCGCATCGTATCGAGCAAAATTCCGCGCGTCACCAGCTGCACCATGCCGCCCACTGTGGCCACATCGGCGCCAAAACGTCCGGCCTTTTCCACGTCCACGTCAATCTGCCAGTCGATGCCGGGCAGGGGGCGGGTGTCTTCGATATCGATCACGCCGGTCGTTTCTTCAAACCGGGCGCGCAGCGTGGCAATTGCCTGCTCGATCTGGGTGAAATCATCGCTTTTCACGCGCAAATGCAACGGCTTGCCTGAGGCTGGTCCCCGACTTTGGCTCAAGGCTTCCATTTGCAAGCCGGGCAGCTTGGCAAGCTTGGCCATGACCCGCTCCATCACCAGATCACCGTCCAGCTCTGCCACTCCGGCGCGGTCGGCCCACGGGATCATCTCCACCTGCATCTGCCCCACGGTATCCAGCGGCGCTCTTGCCCCCCCGTTGTTGGAGTTCAGCCCCCCTGCGCCGGCAAAGGCAAAGACATAGTCCACCCCTTCGGTTGCCAGCACAAGTTTCTCGGCCTGCCGCAGCAGCGCATCCTTCTCGTTCAGCGAAAGGTTGCCGCGCGCGCGGACATAGATGATCGCCTGCTCAGTCTCGGATTCGACAAAGAACTCCACCCCTTTGGAATGTTCGCCAAAATAGGTGAAAGTCGCCACAACAACGGCCAAAACCGCGCCGATGGAAATAAGAGGCATTACCGGATTGCCCGCAATGGCCTTGGTGAAATGGCCAAAGGGCGTACGCTGATAGCTGCCCTTGATCTTGCGCGGTTTACGCTCAATCCGTGCTGCCGTCATCGTGATCGTTGTCAGCACGGCACCCAGTATGAAAAGAAGCGCGCCGGGCACTACGGCAAGCCCCCCGGCCGGGGCTGCGGCCCCCAACAGATAGCCGGGGTTAAGCATCTGCATGGCACCAAGGAAGATCATATACATCGCTGGCGGTACAAAAGCTGCGCGCACGATCCAAGGCAGCGGGCGAAGCTGGTCCGCCGTGCGGTCGAAAACCCGGCTGATCCGGCCGGAAACACCGCCCAGAACCGGCAGATAGATCAGCGCCACGATCAGGCTGGCCGAAAGCACGAAGATCAGCGTGACTGGCAACATCCCCATGAACTCCCCGGGTACACCGGGCCAAAAGAGCATGGGCAAGAACGCGCAAAGCGTGGTAGCGGTTGAGGAGACGACAGGCCAGAACATCCGCTTTGCGGCCTCGGTATAGGCTGCCATTGGGCCGGAGCCTTCGGAGATGCGCGTGTCCGCATATTCCACCACCACGATGGCACCATCCACCAGCATCCCCACTGCCAAAATCAGCCCGAACATCACGATGTTGGAAACCGAAATCCCCATCACCGCCAATAGCACGAAGCACAAAAGGAATGAGGTCGGGATCGCAAAGCCCACCAACAGGGCCGAGCGGATGCCCAGCGAGGCCAGCACCACGATCATTACCAGCGCAATCGCCGTCAGAACCGAGCCTTCAAGCTGGCTGACCATGCTGTTGACCTGGCTTGACTGGTCCAGCGCTGCCGTCACCTCCACCGCGTCACGCAATTCCTGCGGCCAGCTCGCCCGCTCCAGCTCGACCTGATGGCGCACCTCGGCGGCGGTATCGATCAGGTTGAAGCCTTTACGCTTGACCACCTGAATGGCGACCGTGGTTTCGCCATTGAAGCGCGCGGTGCCCAAGCGGTCCTCGAAGGTTAGCCGGATATCGGCCAGATCGCCCAGCGACACCACGCGGTCGCCATTTACCTTGACGGGCAGCGCATAGACCTGTGCAGGTGTTTTGAATGAGGAGGGGATCTTGACGGAATAGGCTCCGCTCTGGGTTTCCACCTCACCCGCCGCAATCAACTGGTTGTTGTTGCGCACAACCGATATCAGATCCGCTGCGGTGACATTATAGGCTTCCAGCCGCAATGGGTCGATCACGACCTCCAGCATCTCATCGCGGTGGCCTGCCAATTCGGCCTTGAGCACCGCATCCATGCCCTCAATCCGGTCCTGCATATCCTTGGCGGCCCGCAGCAAGGTGCGCTCAGGCACCTGGCCGGTAAGGGCGATGATGATGATGGGGAATTCCGAAAAGTTGATCTCATTGATCGAATACTTTTCAGCACCGGACGGAAACTTGCCCTCGGCGGTGTTCATCTTGTCGCGCACATCAGCGATGATCTTGGTCTTGTCCCAACCAAATTCAAATTCGAGCGCCACCCCGCCATAGTTTTCTGCCGCCGTACCCGACATCTTTTTCAAGCCGTCAAGGCCGGAAAATTCTGTTTCCATCACTTTGACCAGCAAGGTTTCGCTGTCGGCCGCGGAAATTCCGGGAAAGGGTACCGAGACGAAAAGGGCCGGGATTTCAATATCCGGCTCGCCCTCTTTGGGCAGTGAATAATAGGCAAAGCCACCCGCCAGCAAGGACAGGGCGACAAAGGCAATCACCATGCGCGCACGGTTTGCGGCCCAATCGATTATGCCGATCATTGCACGGCGTCCTTATAGGTCACGCTCACCGCCACGCCATCGATCACATACTCCTGCCCGACAACGATCACATCCACCTCATCAGGCAGGCCTGCCAGCCAAACGCCCTCCACAGTATCACGGATCAAAGTGACGGGCATGAAGGCAGCCCGCATTTCGGCATTGACAGTGCGCACACCCAAACGCCCTTCGTCATTCAGCGTCAGGGCCGAAGCGGGCAGCAGATGGGCGGGTTTGCCCTCGGTGGCGATCATCAATTCGGCGGTCTGGCCATCGCGGATGTTCAGGCCGTCATTGGCCACAGTCACCTCCACCCGGAAGGTGCGTGTCAGCGGATCTGCCGAGCGGCTTAGGAATGTCACCCGCCCCAGCGTTTCACGCCCCGAAGCCAGCCGCGCCCCCGCCATGGCACCGACGCTGACCTTGTCCACATCCGTTTCCGCCAGAAAACCTACCAGCTTGATCGGGTCCAGTTGAATAATCGTGGCGCAAAGCGCGCCGGGTTGC
>CALEMZ010000439.1 GCA_937910975.1 uncultured Pseudorhodobacter sp.
CTGCCGTTTGTCCAATTTGGAAAACGGGGGCAGATGCGTCAGCAAGCTTTCGTCAAGCCGGGGCAGGGTGGGTTTGGCAAGCGGTTTGTCCATGGCAGGCGTCCTGCCACATATGCAGTGCGCATGCAAAAGGTGAATCCCGTCCTTTCGACCAGTTGTTTGATCCAGCACAAAGTTCGCTGCGCCGCAGCGTATAGAATTGGATCAACATCAAACGTGATCTGAGAGGAAAAGAAGATGATCCGTAAACTCGCTGCAACAATGGCAATGGCCGCCCTGATGGGCAGCGCTGCCTTTGCCGAGACAATCGAAGTGCAAATGCTGAATGTCGGCACTGACGGCGAACGCATGGTTTTTGAGCCCGCGTTCGTGCAAGCGGCACCTGGTGATACGATCCGGTTCTTTGCCAGTGATCGCGGCCATAACGCCGAGATCAACGATGGCATGCTTCCCGAAGGGGCCGAAGCCTTTGAAGGCCGCATCAACGAAGAGTTGGAAGTCACTTTGGACGTTGAAGGCGTCTATGGCGTGATCTGTAAACCGCACTTTGCCATGGGCATGGTGATGACGATTGCCGTAGGCGAAGTTGATGCGCCTAAGGATTTCCTCGAAGGCCGCATCCCGCGCAAGGCCAAAGAGCGCTTTGAAGCGCAACTGGCCAGCTTCTAATCCGCATCTTGTCGCAAGACTTTGAGCCTTGCGACACTTTAGACCCAATGGAGGGACGAATGACCAAATTTATCAACCCCGGACTGACACAAACCAGTCGCCGCAACGTTTTGCGTGGCTCTGTTCTGGCAGGTGCTGCTGCGATGACAGGGGCAGGCGCCTTTGCCAACCAGCGCCGCACCCCCGTACCACGGATGCAGCCGCCCGCCGCCCGCTTCATCGAGGCCGAGGCACAGGCGCAGGTGCAGGCCGCCCCTGCCGATCTGTCGGGCTATACCCGTGTTAAGCAAGAGCTGGTCGCACCACCTTTTGCGCCTGCCCACGACCAAGTCGCTACTGGCGGGCCCAAGATCATCGAAGTCTACATGGAAACAACCGAAAAGCTGATGGTGGTCGACGAGGACACTGGTGCCGAAGTCTGGGCGCTAACATATAATGGGTCGGTTCCCGGTCCGCTGATTATCTGTCACGAAGGCGACATGGTCGAGCTGACCCTGCGCAACCCCGTTGACAGTATGATGGAGCACAATATCGACTTTCACGCTTCAACCGGTGCGTTGGGTGGCGGTGGTCTGACCCACGTCTATCCCGGTGAGGAAACTGTGCTGCGCTGGAAGGCGACCAAGCCAGGCTGCTTTACATATCACTGTGCCCCCGGTGGCGCGATGATCCCCTATCACGTCACACACGGCATGAACGGCGCGGTGATGGTACTGCCGCGCGATGGTCTGAAAGATGCCGAGGGCAATCCGCTCCGCTATGACAGCATCGCCTATATTGGTGAGCAGGATTACTATCTGCCCAAGGATGAATTTGGTGACTACAAGACCTATGAAGCCGCCGGTGACGACTATGCCGACAGCCTAGATGCGATGCGTACACTGACCCCGACACACTGTGTCTTCAACGGTGCCGTCGGCGCCCTGACTGGTGAGAATGCCTTGCAGGCCAAGGTTGGGGAAACTGTGCTGATGATCCACAATCAGGCGAACCGCGACAGCCGTCCGCACCTCATCGGTGGCCACGGCAACTATGTGTGGGAGACTTCGTTCAGTGATCCACCATTGACCGGGGTTGAAACATGGTTCGTGCGCGGCGGAACCGCGATGGCTGCGATGTACACATTCGAACAGCCGGGCGTATACGCCTACGTGAACCACAACCTGATCGAGGCGACCTTGCTGGGTGCAGCTGCACACTTTGTCGTCGAAGGCGAATGGAACAACGCCCTGATGGAACAGGTTGTAGCACCACGCAGCTTTGAGACTTAACAGGAGCAGATAGATGAAACCCGCCGCCGCCAATCACACTAAGAGCACCCTTGTCGGCTGTGCTGTGTTGGCGGTGGCAACCTTGATCGGGGCCGCCACGTTTGTGGGTGGCCCCGATTCTGAGTTTGCACCCATCATGGCCGAAAGGCCTGTTCAAATGCCTGACGGTGTCCCCCTTTATGTGCAGAAATACGAGGTCAGCGTTGCAGAATGGAACGCCTGCCATGACGACGGAGCCTGTAGCCTTGCACTGCGCGCACCCGGTAACCGGCCAGCCGAAGACATACCGGCCACAGGGCTGTCCTATGTGGATGTGTCGCAGTATCTTGACTGGATCAACGGCAAATCCGGCGTCACCTACCGCCTGCCAACACTGATGGAATGGGAGTACATGGCCGCCGAAGTGCTGCCCGAGACACCCGACCCGATCTTTACCGACCCTGAATTGACTTGGGCGTCCGCCTATCTGATGGAACCGCAAACCAAACGCACCCTGCGCCCGAGAGGATCGTTCGATACCACTGCCGAAGGGATCGTCGATCTGAACGGCAGCGTTTGGGAGTGGACCATGGATTGCTATGCAGGTGCGTCCGAAGGACAAATCAGCTCAGACCGCTGTCCGGCCTTCTTTGTGGGCGGTGAACATGTCGCCGCAATGTCATTTCTGGTGCGTGACCCTGCGCGAGGGGGCTGTGCGGTGGGGACGCCACCCGCGCATCTGGGTATGCGTCTGGTGACGGAGAACTGGGATCAGGGACTTTGAAATAACATGAGGTCAGTTTTTGAATTTCGAGACCTGCTTTCAGTGCTAGTGCTACTAAATAGATGCAAGCTTGCTGAATTGAGCGGCGTTTCGGCAAAACTCAGGAGGGGGACAGGGAGCTTCCACTTCCGACAACCAAGTCTTGCATGCCTCAGCATGTTGGCATCGCATACAAGGGGAGTATCCGAAACTCTGTGTATGAGGCTCAGCCCATGCAGGTTTGACGGGT
>CALEMZ010000440.1 GCA_937910975.1 uncultured Pseudorhodobacter sp.
TTGGTTTGGAAGCATGGGCCAAATTACTCATACACAGAAGATCGGACACTCTCGGCCCTGATGGGCCGGCCCTTCCTTAAAGTGGTTTGCGTTCAATCTGGTTCAGATTAAACGCAAAACGTTTCAATCTCTGTCGTCAGGTTTCAGACAATTGTCGCTTCCGTGGCGGCGCGCAGCTCTGCCTCGGTCACGCCATCGGCACATTCGACGATCTTCAACCCGCCTTCGACCACATCAAGCACACCCAGATTGGTGATGATCCGGTCCACCACGGCCTTGCCCGTCAAGGGCAGGGTACAGGCTTTCAGCACTTTGCTTTCGCCATGCTTGGAGGTGTGATCCAGCACAACCACCACGCGCCCTACGCCCGCAACCAGATCCATGGCGCCGCCCATGCCTTTGACCAGCTTGCCGGGGATCATCCAGTTGGCCAGATCACCATTCTCGGCCACTTCCATCGCGCCAAGGATAGCCATCGCAATCTTGCCGCCCCGGATCATCGCAAAAGATTGCGCCGAATCGAAGAAAGCGGTCTGCGGCAACTCGGTGATGGTTTGCTTGCCCGCGTTGATCAGGTCGGCGTCTTCCTCTCCCTCAATAGGGAAGGGACCCATACCCAGCATCCCGTTCTCCGACTGCAGCGTCACCTCGATCCCCTCAGGGATATAGTTGGAAACCAGCGTCGGAATGCCGATGCCAAGGTTCACATACCAGCCGTCCTGCAGTTCTTTCGCCGCGCGTGCGGCCATTTGGTTCCGGTCCCAAGCCATGATTAAGACGCCTTTCTGACGGTGCGCTGTTCGATACGTTTCTCATGTGCGCCCTGAATAATGCGGTGCACATAAATGCCGGGCAGGTGGATCGTGTCAGGGTCAAGGCTCCCGAGCGGCACAATCTCTTCCACTTCGACTATACAGATTTTGCCACAGGTGGCGGCAGGCGGGTTGAAGTTGCGCGCCGTCTTGCGGAAGACAAGGTTGCCCGACGGATCTGCTTTCCATGCTTTGACGATGGACAGATCGGCGATGATCCCGCGCTCCAAGATATACTCCTGCCCGTCAAAGATCTTCACGTCCTTGCCTTCGGCAATCACCGTGCCCACACCGGTCTTGGTGTAAAAGCCGGGGATGCCTGCACCGCCCGCGCGCATCCGCTCAGCCAAGGTGCCTTGCGGGTTGAACTCTAGCTCCAGCTCGCCGCTCAGATATTGGCGCATAAATTCGGCATTCTCACCCACGTAAGAGGAGATCATCTTTTTGACTTGCTGGGTTTCCAGCAGCACCCCAAGGCCAAACCCATCAACGCCCGCATTGTTAGACGCCACTGTTAGGTTTTTGGTCCCCGCGTCGCGAATGGCCGCGATCAGGAGTTCGGGTATGCCGCACAGGCCAAAGCCGCCTGCAGCAATCATCATCCCGTCAAACAACACGCCGTCCAGCGCTGATGCTGCATCTTTATAAATCTTCTTCACGCAAGTTCCCCCCTAGATGTAACGCCACAGGTTTTGGCTGACCCTCGCCGCCGAGTCAATTGCCGCAGTGCGGCGCCCAAGGCTATGCAGCGCATTTTGCGCCAACATCGGAGGAAACCACTTGAAGCCGGGTCAGGCTTATCAGGGGGCGAGACTGCTTGCTGGAACCGGTAGATAGGCGGGACTTAAAATCCCGCTGTCTGGTTCGATAAGAGTATTGTTTTCAGCGCGTTAAGGCGCTAGTGGTGTTTCTGGGCCCAAATTAGACCCGATGGAGAGTTCGACGACTACGCTCTGTGCGGGCGTGCTGGAATGGTAGACAGACCAGACTTAAAATCCTGCGTTCTGCTGTGAAAAGTGTAACGATTACAAAGCCTTGTTGTGCGTTTGATTGTTGACGGCTATACATAGGCCCGATATTGAGGTTTGATGACTTCCGCGCTGCCCGCGTGGTGAAATGGTAGACACATGAGACTTAAAATCTCCCGGCCGTATGGCCGTGCCGGTTCGAGTCCGGCCGCGGGCACCAACCATCTGAAATATAAGGCTTTACTCACAGTGCCATCTCAATGGCTTCGTCATCCTCCCATTCTTGCCGGTTTTCGATGATTGTGATTGTGGAAGGTCCGATCTAAACATGGATAGTCATCTACCGGATTGGCCCATGGCGTCGAACAGGTGGAGCGCCGTTTGCCGAATGACTTCGTTCCGGTTAGAGCCATCCATGGTGACGTTCGGCTTCATCCCTTCGGAAAGTTGATTGATCCCATGCGGGTCGTCAGGATCGGCATCAGGGTCAGTTTCATCTGGAAAGGCTGACGCACCCCTAATATCTGCGATCACCTGTTCAACTTCGTGACGCACCTCTAGCGGGTGCAGGCGACCTTGACCGAACAATCAGGCATCTCACGTGGGCAACGCAATTCCGGGCGTCCAACATCCCCGCTTGCGGGCAAACTGTTTGATATTTCCGGCGAGCGTCTGACGCCGGTTCACACCCAAAAAGCTGGGCGGCGCTATGCGTATTACATCTCGCAGGGCCTGAAGATAGCTGCTGCGCCCGGGCAGCAAAGCAGCGGATGGCGCTTGCCCGCTCGGGCGCTCGAAGACCGGATTGCTGCGGCCGTCAGAAAGCATCTCAGAACGGCGATCCTGCGCGGGCTTGTGCCAGATGCAGATACTCACTTGATCTCAGATATGATCAGCAAAATTGATCACTCCGACTTCGACATTCTGGCCGTGATAGACCGCGTTCGGATCGGACGGGACAGTCTGGAGGTCAGTGTTGATCCCGACCGCCTCTCGAAGGCATTTGGGGTTCCGGCGGTCGTTGCTGACGCCGATCAATTGACCATCAAAACCCCGTTCACTCTTCGCAGGCGGGGAGTGGAAGCCAAACTCCTGCTCGAAGGCGATGCAATCCCGTGCGACGAAACGCTGTTGCGGAATATCGCCAAGGGGCACGCCTTTCTCGACATGATCACTTCAGGCCAGACTGTTCCGGAAATTGCCGAAGCGCACAATCTGTCGGTCCGGCGCGTTCAGCAAACGCTGGAGTTCGCATTTCTCTCGCCGGACGCTACCCGCCAAATTGTCGAAGGTTGCCAACCCGCTTCCCTAACCGCTGACTGGTGTTTGAAGCATGAGATATCTGCTGATTGGGCTGAGCAGGCTCTACAGTACAGCACCCTTTGATCCACCCATTCTCAAACTCGTAAGACGCAATTTTCCAGCAGAGACACGCGGCTATATTGCGCCGTCCTGTGACGACTTTCGCGGTCTCAGCATATCACATCATACCGCAAGTCATTG
>CALEMZ010000441.1 GCA_937910975.1 uncultured Pseudorhodobacter sp.
TTTGGTTTGGAAGCATGGGCCAAATTACTCATACACAGAAGATCGGACACTCTCTCGGTTTGCCAACAAAGTTCTTATCATCCACGCGGACGATAATTTTGCCATCCGGCAACTGACCGACTTGCAGCCCTTGTACGGAAACACAGCTTCCCAGTGTAATTGTTCGCAGCATTGCTAATCCCCCAACCAGCGTTCCGACGATGATAACCGCTGGTTGGCTGGAAGCCAGATACAATTTGCCTAAAAGGCCAAGTTTCAGGGCGATTTTGAAACAAAACCGTGCGAACCCTAGAGCCAATCCCGCAAAATCGGGATCAGCGGCAGATCTGCGGGGGGCATGGGGTAATCGCGCAGGCTTTCGGGGCGCACCCAGGCAAGCTTTTGCTCTTCGCGCCCATGAGCGATTCCCTGCCATTTGCGGCAAGCAAAGAGCGGCATCAGCAAGTGAAAATCGGGGTAGCTGTGGCTGGCGAAGGTGAGGGGTGCGAGGCAGGAGGCCCATGTGTCGATGCCCAGCTCCTCTTGCAGCTCACGGATCAGGGCCACCTCGGGGGTTTCATTTGGCTCCACCTTGCCGCCGGGAAATTCCCACAGGCCAGCGAGCGATTTGCCCTCGGGGCGCTGGGTAAGGAGGACACGGCCATCGGGGTCGATCAGGGCCACGGCGGAGACGAGGATGGTTTTCATCTGGGTCTTTCTGTCTGAACGCCGGGGGGCTTTCCGCCCCCCGGACCCCCCGAGGATACTTTTGCCGAAAAGAAAGCGTGGGGGTTCAGGAGCGATAATCGGCGTTGATGTCGATGTAGCCGTGCGTGAGATCGCAGGTCCAGACGGTTTTTGCCGCCTTTCCAAGCCCCATATCGACGCCGATCACCAGTTCCTGATTCTTCATATAGGCCGCGGTGGATTCTTCGGAATAGCCGGGGCTGCGCCAGCCGTTTTCTGCGACCACAAGATCACCAAAGCGGATGGAGAGCTTGTCGCGATCTGCTTGCGCGCCGGATTTGCCGATGGCCATGACGACACGGCCCCAATTGGCGTCCTCGCCTGCGATGGCGGTTTTGACGAGGGGCGAATTGGCAATGGCCATTGCGGCGAGATGGGCGTCATTGGGGGTAGCAGCACCGGTGATTTGGATTTCGACCAGTTTGGTGGCACCTTCGCCGTCGCGGGTGACTTGTTTGGCCAGATCAAGCATGACGCCGTGCAATGCCGTCTCAAACGTCTTTGCATAGGCGCCTTTGAGCGCGGCGGCGGGACTTTGGCCCGTGGCGCAAAGTAAGAGTGCATCGGAGGTGGAGGTGTCGCTATCTACGGTGATGGCGTTGAAGGTGCTGTCGACGTTGCGCGAGAGCATGCGTTGCAGGGCTGCGGGCGCGATTTTGGCATCGGTGAAGATATAAACCAGCATGGTGGCCATATCAGGCGCGATCATGCCTGAGCCTTTGGCGATGCCGGAGATGTGGATGGTGCCGCCTTCGCCTTGCACCGTGGCGGCGGACCCTTTGGGGAAGGTGTCGGTGGTCATGATGGCTTGTGCGGCCATATCGACGGCATCGTTTTGCAGGCCGGCCACTAGATCGTCGATCACTGCGGTGATGCGCTTATGCGGGAGTGGCTCGCCGATGACCCCGGTAGAGGAGGAGAAAACGCGGGCAGAGGGGATTCCTAGCGCCTCGGCCACGCTGCCGGTGACAGCATCCACGGATTGTTGGCCGAGTGCGCCGGTGAAGGCGTTGGAATTGCCGGAGTTTACGATGATGGCTGCTCCCGCGCCCTCCGGGGCTTTCATTGCTAGCTTGGCCTGGCAATCGTGCACACAGGCCGCGCGGGTGCTGGATTTGGTGAATACCCCCGCGATTGAGGTGCCGGGGGCAAGCCGGACCAGCATCACGTCTTTGCGGTTCTTATATTTCACGCCAGCCTCAACGGCGGCGAATTCCGCGCCGGCGATGGCGGGCAGCTTGGGAAAGCCGCCCTTGGGCGCGAGGGGGGAGACCTTAATGCCCGCTTTGGGTTTCGCAGCCTTGGGATGGGCTGGGGCAAGGGTTGCCACTACGGTTGCTGCGGCATCTTGCACACGCAGCTCCATCTCTGCCTTCAGCTGGACGAGTTTTTTCTTCAGCTTCTTGGCTTTGGATTTCCAGTCAGTTTTGGCCATGGCCAGAGCTCCCTTTGGTCGGTTATTGATCAAGCAGCGATTGGTTGCGCAGCAAAGCGGGGTCGAATCCCTCGCCCGGACGTTCAATCTTTGCCCCATCCGTGATGGCTTTGATATGGGCCTCTACCGTAGCCTGTTCAATTTCTGCGGCCAGTTCTTCGCGTAAATCGTCAAGGCTTGGGGCGGCAGCAATGCGGGTTTCTTTCAATTGGATCAGGTGCCAGCCGAATTGGGTTTGCACGGGGTCGGACACATTGCCCACCTCCATTGCGAAGACGGCGTCTTGGAAGGGTTTGACCATCATGCCGTCGGAAAACCAGCCTAGGTCGCCGCCATTGGCGGCGGCACCATCGGAGGAGTGTTGTTTGGCCATATCGGCGAAATCGGCACCTGCGTCGATCTGGGCCTTTAGGTCTTTCGCAGTATCTTCGGTTTCCACAAGGATATGGGCGGCGTTGTATTCTTTTGTTCCGACGGCACTGGCAAATCTGGCGTCATAAGCCTTTTGCAGCGCCTCATCGGTGATGGCAGAGCCTACGACCGCTTGCAGCGCCGTGCCGGAAAGGTAACCGCGTTGGTCATTTTCCATTGCCAGCTTGTCGCGCAGAGTGGTCTTGCTTTCGACGCTTTGGGCGAGTGCAGCTTGCTGGATAAGTTGGTCAAGGATGCCTTTGAACAAAATCTCATCGGGCAGGGATTGGTATTCTGCGGGCAGATTGGCGCGCAGCACAATCATGTGACCCAACGTGATCAGCATGCCGTTGATGGTGGCCACCACGGCCGAAGCGCCGCCTTCGGGGACAGTGGCGGCAGGCGTTACCGCCTCTTGCGCGGCAAGGGGCGCGGTGGTCAGAGCCATGGTGAGAGCGACGATTGCCCCGAAATTCACAGATTTACCCATCTTTATTGTCCTCAGGCTTGGGCTGCGCTGTTGCACAACGTTGACTTGCCCGGCAGCGCCGCTTACATCGCGAAGGTCGTGTAAGACAGGCCACCATGGGCTTCCCACTCTATCTATGGAATGGATAGGGGGCGGGCAAGGCCAGACGCTTGCACGATCATGTCAGGATGCCCTGATATGGCAGGAACGTGCCACGGAGAAAACATGCTGGGTCTCGGAACACTTGCCAAAAAGGTCTTTGGATCACCAAACGACCGCAAGGTTAAATCGGTTCGCCCGCTGGTCGCCAAGATCAACGCGCTGGAGCCGGAATTCAAAGCGCTGACAGATGATGAAATCAAGGCGAAGACCGAGGCGCTGGCGACGCGCGCGCAGCAGGGCGAGAGCCTCGATGATCTGCTGCCCGAGGCCTTTGCCAATTGCCGCGAGGCCGCGCGACGGGCGTTGGGGCTGCGCGCCTTTGACGTGCAGTTGAAGGGTGGCATCTTCTTGCATCAGGGCAATATCGCGGAGATGAAGACGGGCGAGGGCAAGACGTTGATGGCGACCCTTCCGGCCTATCTGAACGCTTTGGCCGGCAAGGGCGTGCATATCGTCACCGTGAACGACTATCTGGCCAAGCGTGATGCGGAGTGGATGAGCAAGGTTTACGGCGCTTTGGGCCTGACCACCGGGGTTGTTTACCCCTACCAGCCCGATGATGAAAAGCGTGAAGCCTACCGTGCCGATATCACCTATGCGACCAACAACGAGTTGGGCTTTGACTATCTGCGCGACAATATGAAATCCGCCATCGCGGATATGTCGCAGCGCGGGCATTTCTATGCGATTGTCGATGAGGTTGACTCCATCTTGATCGACGAGGCGCGCACGCCCTTGATCATTTCGGGGCCATCACAGGACCGCAGCGAGCTTTATACCGTGGTGGATAAGTTGATCCCCGAGATCACCGAAGAGCATTTCAAGTTGGACGAAAAGACCCGCAACGTGACCTACACGGATGAGGGCAACGAGTTTATCGAGAACCGTTTGCGCGCAGCCGGGCTACTGCCGGAAGAGCAGAACCTTTATGACCCCGAAAGCTCCACCTTGGTGCATCACGTCACCCAGGCCCTGCGGGCGCATAAACTGTTTCAGCGTGACCAGCAGTATATGGTGCGCGATGGCGAGGTGATGCTGATCGACGAGTTCACCGGGCGCATGATGCGCGGGCGGCGATTGTCGGACGGTCTGCACCAGGCGATTGAGGCCAAAGAAGGCGTGGATATTCAGCCCGAAAACGTGACTTTGGCGTCTGTGACCTTTCAAAACTACTTCCGTCTGTATAAAAAGCTTGCCGGGATGACCGGAACGGCCAGTACCGAAGCCGACGAATTCATGGAAATCTATGGGCTTGGCGTGGTGGAAGTACCCACCAACCAGCCCGTTGCCCGTATTGATGAACATGACCAAGTGTACCGCACTGCGCGCGAAAAATTTGAGGGCGTTGTCGCAGCGATTAAGGCGGCCCATGAAAAGGGGCAGCCGATGTTGGTCGGCACCACTTCGATTGAGAAATCCGAGGCGCTGTCGGAAATGCTGAAAAAGGATGACGTGCCACATAATGTGCTCAACGCCCGCCAGCATGAGCAAGAAGCCCAGATCGTTGCCGATGCTGGCAAATTTGGCGCGGTGACGATTGCCACCAACATGGCCGGGCGCGGTACTGATATTCAGCTTGGCGGCAACGTCGAGATGAAGGTGCTGGACGCTTTGGCGGCTGATCCCGAGGCTGATCCCGCTGAGATCCGGAAACGGATTGAAGAGGAACACGCGGATGAAAAGGCCAAGGTGCTTGCCGCCGGGGGCCTCTTCGTTCTGGGCACCGAGCGCCACGAATCTCGCCGTATCGACAACCAGTTGCGCGGCCGCTCTGGCCGTCAGGGCGATCCGGGGCGGTCCAGCTTCTTCCTGAGCCTAGAAGACGATCTGATGCGGATTTTCGGGTCGGAGCGGCTTGATTCCGTGCTGTCCAAGCTGGGTATGAAGGAAGGCGAGGCGATTGTTCACCCATGGGTCAACAAATCGTTGGAAAAGGCGCAGGCCAAAGTTGAAGGCCGCAACTTTGACATCCGCAAGCAATTGCTGAAATTTGATGACGTGATGAATGACCAGCGCAAGGTGATCTTCAGCCAGCGGTTGGAGATTATGGAAGCCGAAGACGTTTCCGAGATCACAGAAGATATGCGCCATCAGGTGATCGACGACCTGATCGAACATTACCTGCCGCCGAAATCTTATGCCGACCAGTGGAATGGCGAGGGGCTTTATGCCTCTGTCATTGAAAAGCTGGCGATGGACCTGCCGATCATCGATTGGGCCAAGGAAGAGGGCGTCGATCAGGAGCTGATGCGCGAACGAATCGTTGAGGCTTCGGACAAGAAGATGGCCGAGAAGCTGGAAGCCTTTGGCCTAGAGACCATGCGCAACATCGAAAAGCAGATGTTGTTGCAGACGATTGACGCGAAATGGCGCGAACATCTGCTGACGCTGGAACATCTGCGCTCGGTCGTAGGGTTCCGGGGCTACGCGCAGCGCGACCCGCTGTCAGAATACAAGACCGAGGGTTTTGGGCTGTTTGAATCGCTGCTGAACTCCCTGCGTCAGGACGTGACGAAAAAGTTGTCACAGGTGCGGCCGCTGACCGAGGCCGAACAAAAGGCCATGATGCAGCAATATCTGGAACAGCAGCGCGTGGCGGCAGGCGGGGCACAGGCCATTCACGCCGATGCTGATGCGCAAACCGTGGTCGAAAACGACAATGGGTTTGATGAGAACAGGCCTGAAACATGGGGCGATCCGGGTCGGAATGACCCATGCCCTTGCGGGTCTGGGAACAAATTCAAGCATTGTCATGGACGCCTAGTTTAACAAGCAAAATCAACGGCTTACGTTTCACTTGCAAAGTATAAAATGTTATGCAAATGTTCTGCAAAACGGTGTTTTGCATAGGGTGTTGAGCATTTGTTAGGCGAAAAAGACGTTGGTTTTGAAGAGAAACTGATGGAAGGAAAGGTGCTGTTGTTCCTTCGCAACGGCATCTTCCAAGTGCGTCTGTACAAAGGCAATCGCCAATACATCTACAAAAGTCTCAAAACACGCGACTTAG
>CALEMZ010000442.1 GCA_937910975.1 uncultured Pseudorhodobacter sp.
AGCAATCTTACAACGCCGCCTTGAAACAGCGCGGCTCGTTGCGGATCCGTTGCCCGGCAGGAGAATGGAACATTCACCGAGAGGGCGCGCAAGGTTCACCTTGGGATTGATGCCGATTTGCTGGAGATCAGGGCGATTGAGGTGACCGGAAGTCGGCTCGGCCCTCTCGTGGTTTACAGACAAACCACGAGAGGGCAGCGATCCTGAACCGCTTTACGTCCCTTGGCACGCCGCAAACTCAACGTGTTGGACGAGCCCGTTAAAGGGAAGGGGAAGCTCGACATGAAGCTGATTTGTGCAACAGAGCCGTCGGCCCATTACTTGGGTCTGCAAGAACCCTTTCAAGGCCGACATCGCCAGGCTCGTCAATTACGACAGTGAACATTCACCGACTAAACCGCTTATACTTCGCCCGCTTCGGCTCCAGCGCATCTGGCCCCAAGCGGCGGATTTTGTCTTGCTCATAGGCTTCGAAGTTGCCTTCGAACCATTCCACATGTGCTTCGCCCTCAAACGCCAAGATATGTGTGCAGAGGCGGTCGAGGAAAAAGCGGTCGTGCGAGATGATGATCGCGCAGCCGGCGAAATCCTCAATAGCGGCTTCGAGGGCTTGCAGGGTTTCCACGTCCAAATCGTTGGTCGGTTCATCCAGCAGCAGCACGTTGCCGCCAGAGCGCAGCAGCTTGGCCATATGCACGCGGTTGCGCTCTCCGCCCGACAGAAGGCCCACTTTTTTCTGTTGGTCCGTGCCTTTGAAGTTGAACGAGCCCGCATAGACGCGGCTGTTCACATCCATATCACCAAGGTGGATCACCTCTGCTCCGCCGGAAATCTCTTCCCAAGCGGTTTTGTTGGGGTCCAGCGTATCGCGGGACTGGTCGACATAGGCCAGTTGCACCGTGCTGCCCAAGGTAATCGTGCCTTCATCGGGCTGCTCTTGGCCCGTAATCATGCGGAACAGGGTGGTTTTCCCTGCCCCGTTCGGCCCGATGACACCAACAATCGCGCCCGGCGGAATCGTGAAAGTCAGATCCTCGATCAATTGCTTGTCGCCAATGTGCTTTTTCAAGCCAATCACGTCGATCACCTTGCTGCCAAGGCGCTCACCATTCGGGATGACGATCTGCGCGGAGGAGGAGCGCTCCATGACCGTTTGCCCCGCCATTTCATTATAGCGCGCGATACGGGCCTTGCCCTTGGATTGGCGCGCCTTGGCGCCGGAGCGGATCCAATCAAGCTCTTTTTCAAGCGCCTTTTGCTTGGATTTATCTTCGCGGGCCTCTTGGCTCATGCGCTTGGCCTTTTGCTCCAACCAAGCCGAATAGTTGCCCTCATAGGGGATGCCGCGGCCACGGTCGAGTTCCAATATCCAGCTGGTGATATTGTCAAGGAAGTAACGGTCGTGAGTCACGATCAGGATCGTGCCTCTGTAATTTATCAGGTGCTTTTGCAGCCAGGCGATGGATTCGGCGTCCAGGTGGTTGGTCGGCTCATCAAGCAGCAGCATGTCCGGCTCTTCGAGCAGCAGCTTGCACAGCGCCACGCGGCGGCGCTCACCGCCCGAGAGGTCCTCGACATTTGCGTCATCGGGCGGGCAGCGCAGCGCATCCATGGCCACGCCGACGCTTGCGTCCAATTCCCACAGGTTGCCCGCGTCAATTTCATCTTGCAAGGCGGCCATCTCATCGGCGGTCTCATCGGAGTAATTCATCGCCAGCTCGTTATAGCGCTCTAGGATCGCTGTCTTTTTCGCGACGCCGAGCATAACGTTTTCTTTGGCGGTCAGGTTCGGATCCAGGTAGGGCTCCTGCGCGAGATAGCCAACTTTGGCCCCTTTGGCAGCCCATGCTTCGCCTTTAAAATCCGTATCCATGCCAGCCATGATCTTCAAAAGGGTGGACTTCCCCGAGCCATTGACGCCGACCACACCGATTTTCACGCCAGGCAGGAAGTTGAGGTGAATGTTCTCAAAGCATTTCTTGCCACCCGGATAGGTCTTGGATACGCCGTCCATGTGGTAGATGTATTGATAGCTGGCCATGATCTTGCTCCATCCGAGGCTTATTTCAGGCCCCATGTAGTCAATACTGGGCCGAAGGGCAATCTCTAGCCGGCGGTTGCAATGAGGCCGTCTGACCGGCCGGCAGCTTGGCGGGATAGGGCCGCAACTTTCGGGGGGCATCACCAAGCCGATCAAGCCATGGTAAATGCAAAGCACATCGTGCTTAGGCAGCATTGTATCTGTGGCGAAGTTGGGTTCAACATGGAAGTGTCGAGACAAGGGGTTACGGCGGGCAATGCGGCAAGGCTTTCCTATTGCGACCAAGGGCATGGTGATTGGCCTTTTGGGCGGGTCGTTTGACCCTGCACATGAGGGGCATGCGCATTTGACGCGGGAGGCGTTGAAGCGGTTCGGATTGGACCGGGTCTGGTGGTTGGTCAGCCCCGGCAACCCACTCAAAGCACGGCAGCCTGCGCCGATGGCGGACCGGCTGGCGCAGGCGCGGGTGGTGATGGACCATCCGCAGGTGGAGATCACGGATATCGAGGCACATCTTGGCACGCGATATACGGCACACACGGTGGAAGCGCTGATTGCGCTTTACCCCGGCGTACATTTTGTTTGGCTGATGGGCGCGGATAACCTGTTACAGTTTGATAAGTGGGATCGCTGGCGTGATATCATGCGAATGGTGCCCATTGGCGTACTTGCACGGCCCGGCAGCGGGATTGGTGCGCGCATATCCAAGGCTGCCAAGATTTTCTGGCAGGCGCGATTGCCCAATGCCACATCGCAGCGGCTTGGGCAGGGACCTGCCCCGCGCTGGTGTTTCTTGAACATGCCGATGCGCAAGGCGTCCTCTAGCGACATTCGTGCGCGGGGGGAGTGGTGTGTGAAGGAATGAGAGGGCGCTATTTGCCCCCCTCCGGATTGAATAAAGATCCGGGAGACCAGCACCCCGCACCCCCCGGGATATTCTTGCCGAAAAGAAAGCGGGAGTTGGGGCTAGGAAGGGCGAGGGCTGGCTCTGGACGCCAAAAAGGGGGCCGTCTAGGCTGAGGCCAAGTGTAAGGAGAGACGTGATGTTTTCAAGGCGTTGGGTTCTGACGGCGCTTTTGGCCGGGGCGACTTCGCCGAGTTGGGCCGAGGCACCGGCACGATCACCGCGCCCGCTGGCCCGGCCCGGTGCGACAGGTCCCAATGCGGGGGCCAGTTCTGGTGCCGTTTCGGGGGGTGGTGCGGCCATTGCGAAAGCAGCGGGCCTTGGCGGCACGGTTGGTTTTGTAGTGATGGAAAGTGCCAGCGGCAAAGTGCTGGAGGCGATGAATGAACACGCGGGCCTGCCACCGGCTTCGGTGGCCAAAGCGATGACGACGATTTATGCGCTTGATCGGCTTGGCCCGAATTACCGCTATACCACGCGGGTCATGGCCACTGGCCCCGTGCAGAACGGGCGTTTGCAGGGCGATCTGATCTTGGTGGGCAGCGGTGATCCGAGCCTTGATACCGATGGGTTGGGCGATTTGGCCGCGGCGCTGGCCGCGCGCGGCGTGAAGGAGATTACGGGGCGTTTCCTTGCCTTGGCAGGGGGCATTCCACATATTGACGAAATCGACCACGATCAGCCGGACCATGTGGGCTATAACCCGGCGATTTCCGGGCTGAACTTGAATTACAACCGCGTAAATTTTGAGTGGAAGCGCGGCGGCAATGGCTATGCGCTATCGATGGATGCGCGGGGTAAGCGCTTTATCCCGGCGGTATCGATGGCGGATATGAGAGCAGTATCGCGGGAGGCACCGCTGTTTACCTATAAGCGCGGGCAGAACCGGGACCAGTGGACCGTGGCGCAAAGCGCTTTGGGCAATGGCGGCAGCCGCTGGTTGCCGGTGCGCCACCCTGAGCTTTACACCGCCGAGGTCTTTGCCACTTTGATGCGCGCGCACGGGCTGCGGCTGCCCGAAGTGACGTTGATCAATGGCTTACCTGCGGCAATGGTTTTGGTCGAAACCCAGAGCACACCGTTGTCGGACATAATGCGAAAAATGCTGAAATATTCCACCAATATCACAGCTGAGGTGGTGGGCCTAACGGCCTCTGGAGCCGGATCTCTGGTGCAATCAGCGGGCCAGATGCAGGCATGGGCGGCGGCGAAACATGGGATATCGAGCCGCTTCGTGGACCATTCCGGCCTTGGCGGAGGGTCCAGAATTTCAGCCACTGAGATGGCGCGGGCGTTTCGGGAGGCACGGGGAGGGATGCTGCCGGGTTTGCTCAAGGAACAGGGCATCCGGGATGTCAAAGGCAAGGAGATCAAGGGGCACCCAACGCGGGTTATTGCCAAGACGGGGACGCTGAATTTCGTTTCAAGCCTGGCGGGGTATATTCAACCCAAATCCGGCAAGGAACTGACATTTACGATTTTCAGCGCCGATACGAAGCGGCGCGATGGGCTTTCCATGTCAGAAAGGGAATCCCCCGAGGGCGGCAAACAATGGGCGCGGCGCGCGCGCAATATGCAGGCGCAATTGGTCAGCCGATGGGCCGAAGCCTATACCTGATGCTGCGATTGTCCGCGACAACCCGCCCGGTCCCTGCCTGTGTAGGGCGGATTTCCGGAGAATTGTGTTGCAGCAGAGGGATATTTCTGGACGTGTCAAAGCGGAGCCGCCATTCGGGACCGCGTGCCGCCTTTGGCGCGCGCTGTGTTGTGGTAACCAATGAGGCGTCTCGGGGCTTTGCCAATAAGGCCACTCCCAATTGCCGCGCAAGCCCGTCAGACTGTCATATGACGCGCCCGCGCGCCGCGCTCTATGGCCGCTGCGTGTAGCCGATCAATCGCCAATTCATCCCGGATTTCCTGAAGAAGCTGTAATTCCGCTTCATAAAGGGCACCATCGGCTGCGGCGACATCGCAAGCTAGGGCATAGGCCGTTTCATAGAGCTTTTCGGGCAGGGCATCACGGATCAGACCGAAGAGCGCATCCAGCCCGTCCTCCTCTTCAAAGAGGTCAAAGACGACCTTCGCGATGCGCGAAAAACGGTCTGCATCATAATTGGCAAACACCGGCAGGTGATTAACGATGCGCTGTATGGCGACCAGTTCCGAGGTGCGAACATCTTCGTCCGAGGCGGAAACCGCAACCATGACCGCCAGAAGCGCGTCTTGGGCAGTCATCGAGGGAGGCATATCGAGCATGGGACGGTTTCCTTTTGGGATGTCATTGCGGTGCAGATTATTGACCTGAGGCCGGGGGGGCAATAGGAGAGGCCCGTTGGGGCAACGCGGTGTTGTCGCATGTGAAATAGAGGATGAGGGATATGTCTGCCCTGCGCGATGCTGCGATGACGTCGAAAGCCTGGCCTTTTGAAGAGGCGCGCGCGATCCTCAAACGTTATGAGAAGAAGGCCCCGGAAAAGGGCTATGTGCTGTTTGAAACCGGCTATGGCCCAAGCGGATTGCCGCATATCGGCACCTTTGGTGAAGTGGCGCGCACCACGATGATCCGCCGTGCCTTTGAAGTGATCTCGGATATCCCGACCCGGCTGATCTGTTTTTCGGATGATGTGGACGGGATGCGCAAGGTGCCGGACAATGTGCCGAACCCCGAAATGCTGCGCGAGCATTTGCAGCGCCCACTGACCTCTGTGCCGGACCCGTTCGGCGAATATGAAAGCTTTGGCGCCCATAATAATGCGATGCTGCGGCGGTTTCTGGATACGTTCGGCTTTGAGTATGAATTCATCAGCGCCACGGAGTTTTACAAATCAGGCCGTTTTGACGACACGCTGCGCCTGTGTGCGGAACGCTATGACGGGATCATGAAGATCATGCTGGCGAGCTTGCGCGAAGAGCGTCAGCAGACCTATTCGGCGTTTTTGCCGATCCACCCGGAAACCGGGAGGGTGCTTTATGTGCCGATGAAGCATGTGGATGCGATCAATCACACTATCACATTTGACGACGAGACCGGCCGTGAATGGACGATACCTGTGACTGGCGGCAATGTGAAGCTGCAGTGGAAACCCGACTTCGGCGCACGTTGGGCGGCATTGGGCGTGGATTTTGAGATGTATGGCAAAGACCATTCAACCAATACACCAATCTATGACGGAATCTGTGAGGTCTTGGGCGGGCGCAAACCGGCACATATGACCTATGAGCTGTTCTTGGATGAAGAAGGCCAGAAGATTTCCAAATCCAAGGGCAACGGCCTGACGATCGACGAGTGGTTGACCTATGCCAGCACCGAGAGCCTTTCATACTTCATGTATCAAAAGCCAAAGACGGCAAAGCGGATGCATTTTGATGTAATCCCGCGGGCGATGGATGAATATCATCAGCAATTGCGCGCCTATCCGGGGCAGGAGGTTGCTGGGCAGGTCAATAACCCGGTCTGGCACATCCATTCCGGCAACCCGCCGGAAAGCCGTATGGTGGTGCCATTCTCGATGCTGCTCAACCTTGCCTCTGTGTCCGCAGCCAAGGATGCAGCCGGGCTTTGGGG
>CALEMZ010000443.1 GCA_937910975.1 uncultured Pseudorhodobacter sp.
GTGACCAGGGCAGGCATTGACCCTCTGAACATGGTACGCGTCTCCTTATGAAATGGGCGAAAGAAATGAGTCGCCTCGTTGGTCTCCGCGCCTTCCTAGCGCTATGCGCGGGGCTTGCCAAGCTTGGCGCGATCCTGCCCACACGCGAGGATGTGAGTTGCAGCCATCTGGACACAATGGCAGATTGGGCGTTATGAAAACAGCACCTCCCCCCTGTCGCCCCCTCACTGCCTCGCTTTGGGCTATTCCGTTGCTTGTTCTGACGCTTGCCGCGGGCGGGGTGGCGCAGGCAGATCCCGCCAGCGATCTGCGCGCAGCACTTACCGCTGCAAAGGTGCGGGATTGGACGCTGGCACTGGCGGTAGCTCCTAACGGTGTGGGCCGTGATGTGGTGGAATGGCAGCGCCTGCGGGATGGCGATGGATTGCTTGGCGAATATGAGGCCTTCTTGAAGCGCAGGCCGGATTGGCCAGGGCTGGGATGGCTTCACCAAAAAGGCGAAGAGGCAGTGGCGCGGTCGAGCACGCCGAGCCGGGTGATTGCATATTTCAAGGGCGATGAACCCTCGACCGCTTTGGGTGCGATTGCCCTGATCAAGGCCTATACCGGTGCCGGCCAACCGGAAGACGCGGCACGTGAGGCCCGGCGCGCTTGGGTATCCCTGCGCTTCGATGCGGCAGAAGAGGCGGAGATGCTTGCCTTGCAAGGCAGCGCTTTGCAAAGCGTTCATACGCAGCGCCTTGATGCCCTGCTGTGGGACGCGCGCACGGCGGAGGCCACGCGGATGCTGCCGCTGGTGTCCCCGGCGTGGCAGGCTTTGGCACGGGCGCGCATGGCTCTGCGCACGCAAGCGAATGGGGTGGATGCGCTGGTCGCGGCGGTCCCGGCCCCCGAAGCCAACGATCCGGGTTTGGCCTATGAGCGTTTTGTCTGGCGCGCGCGCAAAGGGCTGCTGGACGGTGCCGTTGCCCTGATTCTGGAGCGATCAGCCTCTGCCGCCTTGTTGGGGCGGCCAGAGGCATGGGCCAATCGGCGTGCTGGCGTCGTGCGCGATCTGATGCAGGCGGGCAGGACGGACGAGGCCTACCGCATTGCTGCTTCACACCGATTGGCCGATGGCGGCGACTATGCGGAAATGGAGTTTCTGGCCGGGTTCATCGCCTTGCGCCTGCGCAATGATGCGGCAACGGCACGGACCCATTTCCAGCATTTGAAAGCAGGCGTCAGCACCCCCATCAGCCTGAGCCGTGCGCATTACTGGGAGGGGCGTGCCGAGGAAGCACTGGGCAATACCGCCGCTGCCCGCGCAGCGTTTGAGGCCGGTGCGCAGCACCAAACAGCCTATTACGGCTTGCTGAGCGCCGAGAAGTTGGGCCTTTCGCTTGATCCGGCCCTGCTATCAGAGCAGCGCCCCGCCGACTGGCGCAATGCCCGTTTTGCAGGGTCATCCGTACTGGAGGCCGCGAAGCTGTTACTTGCGGCAGGGGACCTTAGTCTTGGCAAACGGTTCATGCTGCATTTGGCCGAGGGGCTGAACACGGTGGAGTTGGCACAGTTGGCCGATTTGGCGCTGTCGATGGGCGAGCCGCATGTAGCGGTACTGATCGGCAAGCAGGCCGCCTCACGTGGGGTGATTATTCCACGCGCCTATTTCCCGGTGGTGGGTATGGTGCCAGAGGGCCTGCAGGTCAGCCGGGCATTGGCGCTGTCGATTGCGCGGCGCGAAAGCGAATTTGATGCGGCGGTGACAAGCCCTGCCGGCGCACTTGGCCTGATGCAGGTGATGCCGGGGACGGCCAAGCTGATGGCAGACAAGACCGGGCAAGGCTATGCGCTGGCCCGGTTGACCGAAGATCCGGCCTATAACGTTTCGCTCGGGGCCGCCTATCTGGCGCAATTGGTTGAAGAGTTTGGCCCGACGGTGGCCTTGATCGCCTCGGGCTACAACGCGGGGCCGGGGCGCCCGCGCCGCTGGATCACAGAGTTTGGCGATCCGCGGCAAACGAGCGTGGATGTGGTGGATTGGGTGGAAACCATCCCCTTTGCCGAAACCCGTACCTATGTGATGCGGGTGGTTGAATCGCTGGTGATCTACCGTGCAAAGCTGCGTGGGGCGGTGGGGCCGGTGAATGTATCGGCGGAACTGACAGGGCGTTGACGCCTCGCAGTAAGGTGGCCCCGAGTTTCGACGAAATCCGGGGCCTGCCAAGCTTTCAGCCTTTGAGTGCTGCCGCGCGAACCTGGCTGAGCGTTTGCCCGGTCGTCAGCATGTCTGCGTCCAGCTTCAGCTCTATGACCGCAACCACCCCGCTCGCCTGCGCGCGGGCAAAGGCTGCGGGGAAATCGGCCTGATCGGTCACCGTCTCGCCATGCCCGCCGTAAGCGCGCGCAAGGGCGGCGAAGTCGGGGTTGGCCAGATCGGTGCCAGAGGGCCTGCCGGGATAATGGCGTTCCTGATGCATACGGATCGTACCATAGCGCCCGTTATTGGCCACGATTACGATGGGCTTGGCCCCGTGCTGCACGGCAGTTGACAGCTCATTGCAGCTCATCTGAAAACAGCCGTCCCCGGCCATGCACACCACTGTGCGCTCCGGGTTTTGCAGCGAGGCCGCCACGGCTGCCGGAAAGCCGTATCCCATGGAGCCAGAGGTTGGTGCCAGTTGGGTGCCATGCTGGCGAAAGCGGTAGTAGCGGTGCAAAAACGCCGCGTAATTGCCCGCACCATTGGTCAGAATGCTGTCATGCGGCAGGTTGGCGGCAAGCCATGTCACCACCTGCTCCAGCTTCACCGCGCCGGGGGTTTCGGCAGGCTTTTGCCATGCCTCATATTCGGCGCGGCCCGCCGCCGCCCATTCCGCCCAATCGCCTTTGCCATTGGTTTTGGCCAAAGCGGCCAGCATCTGATCGGCCCGCGCGGGGATCGCCAAGGTGGGGTAGAAAACCCGGCCCAATTCATCCGGGTCGGGGTAGATGTGCAAAATGCGCGGGCCGGGGCGGGTTGGGTCCAAGATTTCATAGTTGTCGGTTGCGATATCGCCAAGCCGCGCGCCCAGCACCAGCAGCGTATCAGCCTGCGCCAGCCTTTGACCCAGCTTTGGGTTCATCCCCACGCCCAGATCGCCCACATAGTTCGCGTGGTCATTGTTCATCCGGTCCTGACGGCGGAAGGTCACGGCCACGGGCAAACCCCAGCTTTCGGCAAAGCGCGCCAGATTGTCGGCGGCCTCTTGCGACCATCCCGGCCCTCCCGCGATCACCAGCGGTCGCTTGGCTTGCGCCAGCGCCTCGGTCACAGCCATCACCTGTGCGTTACTGATCGCATCGGGCTGGACGGTTGGCGCTGGCAGATCTGCCACATCGGCGCGGCTGGACAGCATATCCTCGGGCAGGGCCAGCACAACCGGGCCGGGGCGACCCGAGCAGGCCTGATGGAAGGCACGGCTAATATACTCGGGCAGGCGCTCGATCTGGTCCACTTCGGCAGCCCATTTCGCCAGCGTGCCAAAGACCGCGCGGTAATCCACCTCTTGAAACGCCTCGCGGTCACGGTGATTTCGGGCGATCTGGCCGACGAAAATCACCATCGGCGTGCTGTCTTGTTTGGCAATATGGATGCCCGCGCTGGCGTTTGTGGCCCCCGGCCCGCGCGTCACGAACAAGATACCGGGCTTCCCGGTCATTTTGCCCTGCGCTTCGGCCATCATCGCGGCACCGCCTTCCTGTCGGCAGACGATGTTTTCGATCCCACTGTCACGCAGCCCGTCGAGTGCCGCCAGAAAGCTCTCACCCGGAACCGAGAAGACACGTGTCACACCCTGCGCCACCAGTTGATCGACAAGAATTTGACCGCCATGCCGCATGTTCTCTCCTTCGCTCTCTTCGGGTGAACACTGCGATGCGCTGCTATCGGGTGCAAGAGGCTCCGCAGCCTTATTGGCGCAATACATCCCTTAGGTGTGGCGGGAAGTACTTTTCGTATAGGCCTTGGAGGGTGATGAGGATATTTTTACGTTACATTTCAATCGCCTACTGAAGGCCTGCAGACTACCAGCCCGACGCTTTGTCCGAACGCGTTTCCAGATTCAATTGAGAATAAGTAATGGCAAGCTGCATGGAAGCTGTGTCACCACGATATGCGATCATATCAGCGGCAATGGTCGAAAAGCGTTTTTGGCGAAATAGGAAATAGTGCTCGCCTAAAGGCTCGCCTCCACCCGGAAATCATCAGGGATGGTATCGCGTCCCTCCAGCACCAGATCGGCCATGATTTCGGCAATCTTGGGGGCCATGCCAAAGCCGATCTTGAACCCGCCATTGGCGATGAAATGGCCTGCGCGCCCCGGCCAATCGCCCAGTATTGGCGCACGGCTGCGGCTGCGGGGGCGCAGCCCTGCCCAGCGGCTTACCACTGGCGCATCGGCAAGGCAGGGTAGGGCCGCGCGGGCCTTTGCGATCAGCGCCTCAAGCTGCGCATCCGTTGAATGCGCATCCTCCCACTCGCGTTCTGAGGTGGAGCCAACCGCAACCGTGCCATCGCCATGCGGAATGATATGCAAACCATCGGTGAAAACCTGCGGTAGCGCGCCTGCCTCGAAGCGAAAGCTGGCGGCCTGCCCCTTTACGCCGTTGCCAACTGCGCGCTCCCGCCCATCAGAAAGTGCCAGCAGGCCTGCATATCCCGTGGCCCAGACCTGCGGCCCAGTGGTGGTGGCCTCGCCAATCACCACCTCCGCCCCTTTGGCCGCAAGTGCCGCCAGCAAGGCCCCAAGTGCTGCGCGCGGATGCAGGCGCGCGGTCAGCGTGTCATGGATCAGCCAGCCGGTCGGACTTGCGGGTTCCCACGCAGCGCCCGTAGCGCGGATAACCTGCCATTCGGCGCGTCCTTGCCAAAGTGCTTTGGCGGTTTCCACCCGGTCGCGTGCCAATGCCAAAGTGGCCAGATCGGCGATGGGCTGCAAGCGCCCCGAACGGGCATAAAGCGGGTCCGTCCCGCCTGCGGAATGCACATCTGCCCACCAATCGCGCGCCTGCAACAGACTTTCCAATTGAAACGCCTTCTTGCTATTCCAATTTTCTGGCACATGCGGGGCCAAAGCCCCCACTATCCCGCCAGATGACCCGGCGCCGGGGGCCACAGCCTCGATCACCCGCACGCGCGCGCCGCGCCGCGCCGCCGCCCAAGCGATCGACAGGCCAAAGATGCCCGCGCCATGTACCGTCAGATCCGGCGTTGCCATTCGCGGCCCCTTTGCCCATTGTCGCACCGACCAACCCTTAGGCGATATCCCCGTGCCAAGCCAGAGCCCGCCCCAGAATGCCGCGCCAAACACAGCCGAATTGGACTGGCGCGATGGTGCCTTGCCAATCTCCACCCGGTTTGATGACCCCTATTTCAGCCTTGCCAATGGGTTGGACGAAACCCGGCATGTGTTCCTTGCTGGCAATGACCTGCCCGCGCGCCTGCGCCCCGGCTTTCAAATTGCCGAACTCGGCTTTGGCACCGGGCTGAACCTTCTGGCCACGCTTATTGCCGCTGGCGAAATGCCCATCCGCTATACCTCGTTTGAGGCCTATCCCATGGCCACCCCCGATATTGCCCGCGCCCTGCAAGCCTTCCCCGAGGTGGCGGCGGTGGCGGGCGATTTACTGCACCATTGGGGGCAGGGGCAGCGGGCCTTCCAGCTTGGGCCTGTCGCGGTCGAGGTGGTGATCGGAGACGCCCGCGCCACCCTTCCCGCATGGCAGGGCCGCGCCGATGCGTGGTATCTTGATGGTTTCTCCCCCGCCAAAAACCCTGAACTTTGGGGTGAGGATTTGATGGCCGAGGTTGGCCGTCACACAGCGCCCGGTGGCACCTTTGCCACCTACACGGCGGCGGGTTTCGTGCGCCGGGGCTTGCAGGCGGCAGGATTTGCGGTAGAGCGGCGCAAAGGCCACGGTCACAAGCGCCACATGGCCACTGGAATACTGCCACAATGACCGCACAAAACACCCGTCTCGGCATTTGGCTGATGATTGCTACTGTCTTTGTCTTTGCCGTGCAGGATGGCTTTTCGCGCTATCTTGGCGGGGCTTACAGCGTATTT
>CALEMZ010000444.1 GCA_937910975.1 uncultured Pseudorhodobacter sp.
GTCAAAGCAGCCAAACCAGCGCGGCGCGATATTAGGCACGGCATCGTCATAAACCCTGTAAGTCTCGGTCAGCATCGCTGTGCTTTGCGGGGTACGGAAACAGGCGCGATAACGGATGGGAGAGCTATCGGCGTCAATCCCTTCAAACCCTTCGATCAAAATGGGTTCGGCCACGCCCGCGATAGTAGTCATGCGAATCTCTGCCGCAGGCACGTTGGCCGGAATTTCACGGTAATAGGCGTAAACCTGAAGGTAATAGACGCCCGCGCCTGCCAGTAATGCTGATATCACGATCACACCTGCCAATATCTTGCCGATCACAGTATTTCCAATTCCAAATTTGCGCCCGCCGCTTCGGTGCGCATGAAAGCATCTGCACAGGCCTTGGCCAAGGTGCGTACCCGGCCAATATAGGCTTGGCGTTCGGTAACCGAGATCACACCGCGCGCGTCGAGCAGGTTAAACAGATGGCTGGCCTTAATACATTGGTCATAGGCCGGATGCGCCATGATGATAGCCCGGCCCGCCTTGTCGGCCACCGGGGCCGCAAGCGTGCGCAGGCATTCGGCCTCGGCATCCTTGAAATGCTGAAGCAGCGTGTCGGTATCGGCTTGGTCAAAGTTCCAGCGGCTGTATTCTTGCTCGGTCTGGCGGAACACATCACCGTAGGTCAGCGCAATGGCTGCATCCGGGTCATTATAGGGCATGTCCATCACGTGATCGACGCCAAGGATATACATCGCCAGCCGTTCCAGCCCATAGGTCAGCTCGCCTGAAACCGGGTGGCAATCATGCCCGCCAACCTGTTGGAAATAGGTGAACTGGCTCACTTCCATGCCATCGCACCACACTTCCCAGCCAAGCCCCCAGGCGCCAAGGGTCGGGCTTTCCCAATCATCCTCGACAAAGCGGATGTCATGCATCGCCATATCAATGCCAATGGCCTCCAGCGAGCCCAGATACAGCGCCTGCAAATCCGGCGGGCTGGGTTTGATCAGCACCTGATACTGATAGTAATGCTGCAAGCGGTTCGGGTTCTCGCCATAGCGCCCATCGGTCGGGCGGCGTGAGGGCTGAACGTAAGCCGCCGCCCATGGCTTTGCGCCAAGGGAGCGCAGCGTGGTCGCCGGGTGAAACGTGCCTGCCCCCACCTCCATGTCATAGGGCTGCATCACGGCGCAGCCCTTGGCCGCCCAATAGGTCATCAACCGCAAGATGATCTCTTGGAAAGAGCGTGGAGCGTTGAGCTTTTGGGTCATGCTATCCCTCTGGGGCTGGCCGTGGCGATGGGTTGCACTTTCCATAGGCAAAGGGCTGCAAAGGGTCAATGCGTCCAAGCAGGGGCCACCTCATCGAAATGCCGTCAAAAATGCTTCACACTCTGGTAAATTATGCAAATTTGTGGTTTCGCAAAGGAATTGAGTTACGACTTCACCGAAACGGGAGCCGCATGCGACATTATCTTTCTCTTTTCGCCCTTATGTTTGTTCTACTATCGGGCACCGCCGCCACGGCGCAAGACCGTGCCTGGGTACAGATTGAGGCACAACCAACCCTGAACCAAGCGCAAGAACGCGCCCGCGCCTACGCCACCCTCTTTGGGAATGTTGCAGGTTTTCGGGTGAGTTCGGGCTGGTACGCGATCACTCTTGGCCCCTACACGCCCGATGCGGCACTGGAACGGCTGAATGAGTTGCGGCGCGATAACCTGATCCCGGCCGACAGCTTTATCGCCGGTGGCGAACAGTTCCGTCAGGCCTTCTGGCCCGTTGGTGCCAACCCAGCAGAGGCCCCGGTAATCGGCCTTGCCGACGCGCCTGCCGGGGTAACAGTTGAACCTGTCGAAACCGCCAACCTCGCGCCGCCTGCCCCGGAAATTGCTCCGGAACCTGCCGCAGCACTGCCAGCGGCGGCACCCGTCGCTCTGGCCCCAGCAACCGAGCCGGAAGAAACCATCGCCGAGGCACAGCGCAGCGAATCTGCGCTGACCCGCGAGGAGCGCATGGATTTGCAAACCGCCCTGCAATGGTTCGGCTTTTACGATGCCGCCATTGATGGTGCCTTTGGCCGTGGCACCCGCGCCTCGATGGCGGCCTGGCAATCGACAAAGGGCCATGAGCCGACAGGCGTCATGACCACCAGACAACGCGCGCAGATCAGCGCCGAAAAAGCACAGATCATCGCCGAACTAGGGCTGGAATACATCACCGAAGAAGAGGCCGGGATCGAGGTGAACCTACCGATGGCGCTGATGGAATTTGACCATTACGAGCCGCCTTTCGTGCATTTCGCCGAGAAAAACAACTCTGGCCTGCGTGTGGTGCTGATCTCTGAACCCGGTGACCGTGCCGTCCTGCGCGGGCTTTACGACATCATGCAAACGCTCGAAGTCGTGCCGCCAAACGGCGAGCGCAGCCTCAGTGAGCGCAGCTTTACCATCGACGCCGCCAATGACCGCGTGGCCTCTCATGCCTTTGCCGAACTCAGCGGCGGGCTGATCAAAGGCTATCTGCTGATCTGGAAACCGGAGATGGCCGACAAAGCGGCCCGCGCCCGTGCGGCGATTGAGGCCAGCTTCAAAACCATCGGCGGGCGCGCACTCGATCCGGGGCTGGTGTCGCTTGATGATGCCCAGCGCCGCAGCTTGATAGCGGGCATGGAAGTGCGCCGGCCCCGCCTGTCACGCAGCGGTTTTTTCGTCTCAGCCGATGGCGCGGTGCTGACCACGACCGAGGCGCTGCAAAACTGCGGACGCATCACGCTGGACCTCGATATCGAGGCGACGATCACCTTGCAAGATACGGCCAGTGGTGCTGCCCTCCTCATGCCCACCAAACCGCTCGCCCCCCGCCATATCGCTGGGTTTACAGCAGAGGCGCTGCGTATCGGCACTGAAGTGGCGCTGGCAGGCTATAGCTATGAAGATGCTCTGCCCTCGCCCACACTGACCTTCGGTGCGCTGGAAGATACCAAGGGCCTCAACGGCGAAACCGGAATCGCGCGGCTTTCGCTTTCCTCTCTGCCCGGTGATGCGGGGGGGCCGGTGCTGGATGGCACAGGGGCCGTGCAAGGCATGATGCTGCCTGCCCGCGTTACCGATGGCCGGGTGCTGCCTGCCGAAGTGTCCTTCATCGCCGATGCCGCCAGCCTTTCGGCCATGCTCATCACAGCCGGGATCACCCCGCTGCAGGCCGATCGCGCCAGTGCCCTGCCTCCCGGTGATCTGACCGATCTGGCGACTTCGCTGACCGTCTTGGTCTCCTGCTGGGAGTAAACCGGCGTTGCATCAGCAGCCAAAGCGTTTCGGGCGATCTGAGGATCGCCCGCTATCCCTCAGTTCCGCCAGAACCGTGCAAAGAGCAGCACGTAGACCGATAGTAGCTCCAACCGCCCCACCAGCATCCCCACAATCATGATCCAACGCGCAAGTGCCGGAAACCCATCCACCGCACCCGTTGGCCCTACCTCTGGGCCAAAGGCCGGGCCCACATTGGCCACCGCCGTCCAGGCCGACGTGAACGCCGTCTTCATCTCTAGGCCGGTGAATGATAGCGCCACCGCTGCCACACCAAACGTCAGAATAAACAGCGTGAAAAACACCACGACCGAGTTTATCACGTCATCATCCACACGCCGTCCGTCATAGCGCACGTCAATCATCGCGGAGGGGCTGTGCAGCCGCCGGATCTGCACTTTGATCGCCTCAAACAAAATCAGATAACGAAACACCTTCACCGAGCAACCGGTAGACGAAGTACAGCCCCCGATCAGCCCCACCATAATCAATACAACAAAGGGAAACGGCCCCCAGGTGGACAGATCGACCGAGGCAAAACCCGTGCCGGAGAAGGTGGAAACAATGTTGAAACTGCTTTCCCGGACCGATTCCAGAAACGGTCGGTTTAAATGATACATCTCATAACCCGTCACCGCCAAGATCGCGTAGCAATTCCAGCGAATATAGGCCCGCACCTGCGCATCCCGCCACAAGGGCCCAAAATTGCCCTGTGCCACCTGCACAAAACGAATAAACGGCAGCGAGGCAAGCATCATGAACACAATCGCCACCAGCTCCATTCTATGCTCAAACTTGGCGAAAGAAATGTCCGAACTGGAAAACCCACCTGTTGAAACCGTCGTCAACGCGTGGACCACAGAATCAAACCCACTCATCCCCATGGCAAAATAGGAGGCAGCGCAGGCCACCGTCAGGACGATGTAAATCTGGATCAGTGCCGATGAAATATCCAATGCGCGCGGCAAGATCTTGCCCAACGTGTCAAACCCTTCCGAGCGAAAAAACTGCATCCCGCCGACTTTCATCACCGGCAAGAAAATCAGGGCCACAATCACGATCCCGAGGCCACCCAGCCATTGCAGAATGCCGCGCCACAGGTTCACGCCCGGCGGCAGGTTATCCAGCCCGGTAAATACCGTGGTGCCGGTCGTCGTCATCCCCGACACGGCCTCAAACATCGCATTGGTCAGGCTGGCATCGGGTGCTCCGAACATGAACGGCAAAGCCCCAAAGGCCGGAAGCGCCACCCATGTTCCCGTCGTCAGCACGAAAGATTGGCGCAGCGTGATCACGTCACCCTTGCGGGTGCTATTGGCGCAGGACAGTGACAACAGCGCGCCGATAAGGCACGTCACCACCGCCGCCTCCAGAAAGGCCATCCAATTGGCATCCCCAGACAGGTAATCCAACATCATCGGAAATAGCATCATCGCCCCCAAAGTGGCGATAAGCAGGCCGATGATATATCCCACAGGGCGAAGCTCTAGCATGGCGAAGGCTTGAATGGCTTCGGCCCCTGTGTCAACTGCCCCTGTATCAACGGCGCGGAAGGCGGTGCCGATGTGCGAAGCGCAGCACGGCACCACCAAATCCATCATCCAAGGCAGCCGCTAACCGACGTGAAACAATGTCGTGAACAGCTTGGGGTCCAGGCTCTCGGCGGCAAAGGTATCGCCGATCGTCAGCACGCTGACCGCGTCATGGCTGTGCAGGCTTTCTTGATGGCTGGCCACGATTCGAAAATCCCCAATCCTCGGGTCGGCCTGCAATTGTGCGCAAAAACTGCGCGCCGCATCCTCCACGAAAATCGGATGGGCGGCGTTCAATTCGGCAAAGGCCTGTTCATCCTCGCGCTTCACCATCACCTGCGTTTCCGTAGGCACAGCGGCACGGGCAAGGTCGATCAGGTCTTCGAACCACAGGCATTTATCACCCACCAACTCCACCGAAATCCGTGCGACAGACCGCTGCGAATGGGGCGTCGCCAACTGCCCGCGCACCCGCCGCGCATGTTCGGCAAGCTCCAGCGAACAGGGGCAGGTGCTGGAATACACGTAGTCTAGATGCATAATAGTCTTGCGCGCACCGCCAACATCCACCAGTTCCAGCGCGAAATCATAATACTGCCAACCCGAGAGGCCGGAGCGCAGGCTTTCGATCTTCATCGGGAAAGAAAACCGCATCTGAATGCGCGCGTCAAAACTATCCAGATCGCGCTTGTAATCCTCCAGCGCACGCTCGATCACCTTGTAACTGAAAGACTTTTCCGCATAGGCATAGAATGACCGCATGATGCGGCTCATGTTGATGCCTTTCTTTTCCGCCTCAAGGCTCACTGAGCCTGTCACCGATGTTTCCAGCATCACATCCGCCCCGCCACGCAGATGATAACGGATCGGTAGACGAAAATTGGAAATCCCCACGTGCTGGATCAACGTGCGCTCGCCCTTGATCAGGCTGGAAGGGCCGTTCTGCAAATCCGGCAGGCTGGCCTTATATGCCGCATCTGGCTTGAAATCGCCCGGATAGTCCGTGCGCAGCTCCGCGTAGCCATCGCCAACCAGCGCCTGCGGATCCAGTCTGGCTAAATCTGCAGCCGACACTTTGGCCGCCCATTGCCGCAAAACGGCAAGCGCCGCCTCAGCCTCCGCAAGGCTTGGCGTGGTGTCCACCTCTGTTGCGTGGATATTCATGGCACTTTCCTCCATGGGCAAGGATGTCTGGCACGGCATCCAATGTTGTCGGGCCAAAATAGCGAATGCAGCCCCATCCTATCAGGCCTGAGCGCCTTTTGGGATGGCTTTGTGCGAAACCTAATCAAACCGCCGCGAGGCCCGCCATAAGATCGCCGATCAGATCGTCCGCATCCTCCAGCCCCACTGACAAACGGATCAGCCCCGGCGTAATCCCCAAAGCCAGTTTTTGTACATCGGGAAGCCGCTGATGCGTCGTCGTCGCCGGATGGGTGGCAATCGTCTTGGCATCCCCCAGATTGTTGGAAATTTTGATAATCTCCAACGCATTCATGAAGCGAAATGCCGCCTCCTTGCCGCCCTTGATGTCGAAGGCAAGCATCGTTCCCCCCGACCCCATTTGCCGTGCCGCCAAATCAGCCTGCGGATGCGAATACAAACTGGGATAGATCACCCGGCTCAGCCGTTCGTCGCCTTCCAGCGCCGCCGCTACCTTGGCCGCACTCTCCGCCATCGCCCGGCAGCGCAGATCCAGCGTCGCCATGCCATTGAGCATGATCCAAGCCGTAAACGGGCTCATCGATGCGCCCGTATGCTTCATGTAAGGCTCCACCACCTTGCGAATGAAATCCTTGGTGCCGCAGATCACACCGCCCAAAGCGCGACCCTGCCCATCGACATGCTTGGTGGTGGAATACACCACCACATCTGCCCCCTGCGCCACCGCCTTCGAAAAAATCGGCGTGGCGAAAACATTATCCACCACCACAAGCGCGCCAACCTTATGGGCAATCTTTGCGACCGCCTCAATATCAATCAGCTCCAGCGTCGGGTTCGACATCGACTCAAAAAACACCGCCTTGGTGCCCGGCACACAGGCCTTTTCCCAAGCCGCCAAATCCGTCCCCTCGACAAAAGTGACCCGCACCCCGAACCGCGTCAGCACCTCTTCCAAGACATAGAGACAAGACCCGAACAGCGCCTTGGAACTGACCACATGATCCCCCGCCTTCAGCATCGCCGTCAGCGCGCCGGAAACTGCCGCCATCCCGCTTGCAGTGGCAAAGGCATCCTCTGTCCCCTCAATCGCGGCAATACGTTCCTCAAACATCCGCACCGTCGGGTTGCCATAGCGGGCATAGATGAACTCATCATCCCCTGCTTGAACAAACCGCGCTTCGGCGGCCTCGGCGCTGTCATAGGCAAAGCCCTGCGTCAGAAAGATTGCCTCCGCCATTTCGCCATATTGGCTGCGGCGGCTACCCTCATGCACAAGTTGCGTGCGTGTTTTCCAATCTTTCGTCATCGTTCGGACCTCGCCAAATAAAAACCCGGCTACCAACAAAGGCGCCGGGGCAAATCCCGAAACCTCTTTAGCGGTTTATTTAACGTGGCCCGCAATCCGGTAACAAAGCGCCACATAACCCGCATAAACCCAAGCTACAAAAACGTCAACGCCTCTTCCCATTTGTCGTCTTGCCCGTTTTGATGCCCCCATCCACAAGAGGCGCGCACTGCAAGCATGTATCGTTGCCAAAAACCGTCAACGCCCCTGAAAGAGTTTTGGCAACACGCTCTTAGGCTCCAGACTCATTGATAATCAAAGCCAGAACAAGACGGTTGCTGCGAGG
>CALEMZ010000445.1 GCA_937910975.1 uncultured Pseudorhodobacter sp.
CCTCATGCCCGATTGCAGGGGGGCAGGGCAACCCATTTGCTCCGTGACGTGGTGAAGCATAGGGGCAGAAGCATGCGGGTATCAAGACGGGGCGCGGTTGATCCCTTTATTGTGATGGATGTAATGGAGGCCGCGCGGGTTGCCGAAGCCGCAGGGCGCAGCATCATTCATATGGAGGTGGGACAGCCCGGCACGCCCGCCCCCAAAGCCGCCCGCGCCGCTTTGGCCGATGCGATGGAGCAGGGCGCGCTTGGCTATACTGTCGCCCTCGGCCTGCCGGAACTGCGCGCAGGCATCGCGGCGCTCTATCTGCGTTGGTACGGCGTCACGCTGGATCCGGCGCGCGTGGTTGTCACATCCGGTTCCTCTGCCGCGTTTCTTCTGGCCTTTACGGCGCTGTTTGATGCTGGCGCACGCGTGGGGTTGGGCGAGCCGGGTTATCCCTCCTATCGTCAGATTCTACGCGCTTTGTCGCTGGAGCCGGTGGGCCTGCCCACAAGCCTTGAAAACCGTTTGCAGCCGGTGCCCGCCGATCTGGAAGGCGTGCAGATGGAGGGGCTGATCGTGGCCAGCCCAGGCAACCCATCGGGTACGATGCTTGACCGGGCGGCGCTCAAGGCGCTCATCGACCATTGCGCCGCGCGTGATATCGCCTTCATTTCGGATGAGATATACCACGGGCTGCATTATGGTGATCGCGCGGTTTCGGCGCTGGAAATCACCAATCAGGCCTATGTCATCAACTCATTCTCCAAGTATTTCAGCATGACAGGCTGGCGCGTGGGCTGGATGGTGGTGCCGAAGGATCATGTGCGCCTGATCGAGCGATTGGCGCAAAACATGTTCATCTGCCCGCCCCATGCCAGCCAGATCGCGGCCCTTGCCGCGCTGGATTGCATTGACGAATTGGAGGCCAACCGCGCCGTCTATGCCGAAAACCGCCGTCTGATGCTGGAGGGGCTGCCGCGCGCTGGCTTTGGCCGTATCGCGCCCCCCGACGGCGCGTTTTACATCTATGTCGACGTGTCTGACTACACCCCCAACAGCCTCGAATTTTCAGCCAGGATACTGGAGCGGGCAGGTGTCGCCGTCACGCCGGGGTTGGATTTTGACCCCATTCGCGGTGCGCAGACCCTGCGGTTCTCTTACGCGCGCAGCACCGCCGAGATTGTGGAGGGTTTGGCCCGACTGCAAGCCTTTATGGCCACGCAAACCAAGCTGTGAATTTACTTTTGTCCGCCAAGCCGGGATAAAGGGCTAAGTGATAAGGGGCAGGCAATGCGCAGAGTTTTGGCCATTTGGGTGGCGGTGCTGATCGCTCTTTCTCCGGCATGGGGGCAAGAGCTATCGGCGATTGCGCGGCTGGACCCTGCGGCATCATCAATAACCAATAAAGGCCCCGGTGTGGCGCTGACATTTGCCTTGTCGCAGCCGGTGCCATGGCGCGTGCGGTTGCGCGACAACCCGCCGCGGCTGGTGCTCGACACGCGTGAGGTGGATTGGACGCAGATCGCGGCCGTGCCCAAAGCCGGGTCGCGGATACTGGAGCTGCGCGCGGGCGTGTTTCGCCCCGGCTGGTCGCGGCTGGTGCTGGAACTGGGTGGCCCCTTTGCCATTACGGCTGCGGCGATGGACACCACGGACGGGCGCGCAACCATTGCGCTGCGCTTGGACCCCACCGATGCGGTGGCGTTTGCAGCACTTGCCGCCAAGCCAGAGCCAGAAGGCTGGGCGCTGCCTGCGCCTGCGGATGTGCCCAAGATTTTGCCGCAGGTTGGTGGACCCTTGATTGTGGTGCTTGATCCAGGCCACGGCGGCATTGATCCCGGCGCCGAACGTGAAGGCCTGCGCGAGGCCAATCTGATGCTGCACTTTGCGCGCGAATTCAAAGAAGCCCTGCAACGGGATGGTGACTTTATAGTGATCCTGACG
>CALEMZ010000446.1 GCA_937910975.1 uncultured Pseudorhodobacter sp.
CCTCGCAGCAACCGTCTTGTTCTGGCTTTGATTATCAATGAGTCTGGAGCCTAAGCTCGCCGCCAATCCAACCATTTGATTTATATAGACGCATAAAGTTCCTCTCAGCGCTGCGATTGTTGGCCCACCCAACTCAAGGCGCCGAGGTACCGTTTCTCGCGAATTTCTACCCTTGGAAACGCGCCGCGCCCAGCCTAGAGTTTGCCAAGTTCATTGACAGAGGTACAAGATGCGTGATTTCCAAATGCCGGGCCGTTCGGCTGTTTATGCCGCGAATGGCATGTGCGCCACGTCACATCCTTTGGCCGCCGGGGCCGCGATTGATGTTTTGAAAGCGGGCGGCAATGCGATGGATGCAGCCATCGCAGGCGCGGTGCTGCTGGGTTTTTGTGAGCCGCAGATGACCGGGCTGGGCGGGGACTGCTTTGTACTGTTCAAGCCGGCCGGGTCGGAAGATATTCACGCGATAAACGGGTCGGGCCGCGCACCGAAGGGCCTAAGCGCCGCCGAGTTACGGGCGCAGGGGCTGACGGCCATGCCGCTTTACGCACCCGAGGCCGTTACGATTCCAGGCGCTGTGGATGCATTTTGCCGCCTCTCCGCCGATTGGGGCCGTATCGGGCTGGCCGATACGCTTGCCCCCGCGATCCATTATGCCGAAAAGGGCGTTCCCGTTGCCCCCCGCGTCGCCAAAGATTGGGCGGAGGCGGCGCATCTGTTGCAAGGCCGCGCCCGCGAAACGCTACTCAAGGACGGCAAAGCCCTGACTTTGGGGCAGATATTCTGTGCGCCCGGTCAGGCAGAGGTACTGCGCCGCATCGCAAAAGAGGGCCGCGCCGGATCTTACGAGGGAGAGGTGGCGCAAGATATGGTTGCCTCGCTCAATGCATTGGGCGGCACCCATAGCCTGGAGGATTTCGCCACCACCAGTTCCGAATACGTCAGCCCCGTCTCCGGCCCCTACAAAGGCGTGGACCTGTTTGAGCATCCGCCAAACGGGCAGGGCGCCACCGCAATCCTGATGCTCAAAATCCTGTCGCAATTTGACATTGCCGCAATGGACCCCTTCGGCGCCGAGCGGGCGCATATAGAGGCTGAGGCCACAAAGCTCGCCTATGACGCGCGCAACCGCTTCATCGCGGACCCAGACCAGACCACGCGGCTGGCACATATGCTAAGCCCCGACACAGCCGCAAAACTCGCCGCGCTGATCGACCCAAAGCGCGCCATGGCCGCAGCCGCCCCCCTTACGGAGGCCGTGCATAAAGACACGATCTATATCACCGTGGTTGACAAGGACCGGATGGCTGTTTCGCTGATCTATTCGATCTATCACAGCTTTGGCGCCTGTCTTGCGAGCGATAAGTTCGGGATCAACTTCCAGAACCGTGGCGCGGGCTTTACCCTGCAAGAGGGCCACCCGAATGAGGCGGCAGGTGGCAAGCGCCCGATGCATACGATCATTCCCGCCATGATTGCCGAACAGGGGCGCGTCACCATGCCCTTTGGTGTGATGGGCGGGGCGTATCAGCCTTGCGGCCATGCACGATTCATCTCGAACATGGTTGATTTCGGGATGGATCCACAAAGCGCCATGGACGCGCCGCGCAGCTTTTCGGGCATAAACGGCATGGAGGTGGAGCGCGGCTATAGCGAGAAAGTCCGGGCTGATCTGGCCGCGTTGGGGCATGATGTCATAACGCCTGTTGTACCCTTGGGCGGCTCCCAGGCCATCAAACTCCATGCCGATGGCTTGCTGGAAGGCGCGTCAGACCCGCGCAAAGACGGCTGTGCTTTGGGGTATTAAACCCATTACATCTGCCCCTGCTTTCTTTTCGGCATAAATATCCTCGGGGGGTGCCTGTTTGCCTGCAAACAGGCTTTGGGGAGCAGACAGCCCCCCTTGCCACATTGGCCATACCGCGCGCTTACAGCAAAAGCGCCAACGCCAGACTCAGCGTGAAAAAGCTCATCGCGGTGGTGCCAAGCATGGCAAGCGAGGCCAGCCCTTCCATCCCCACTTCTTGCGCAAAGATCGGGTACACTCCCAGCATCGGCACGGCGCAGGCGATCAGCAGGCAGGCGCGCAAATCGGGTGCCAGCATGGGTGCGCCCAGCGCTGCCGCCAAGCCCAGCACTAACAGCCCGGCAAACGGATGCAGCACCAGCTTGCCCAGCATGATCTGCCCCGCAAGGGCCAGATTGCCACGAAAGGCGATACCCGCCAGCGAGCCGCCAATCACAAACAGCGCCAGCGCCACGGAGGAGGTGGCAATCATCACAAGCCCCCGATCCACGACTTCGGGCAGAGGCAGTTTCAGCACCGACCACGCCAGCCCTGCGATCAGCGCTAGGATCAGCGGGCGGCGCATCAAGTCGCGTACAATACCCCAGACCATCATGCCGAGGCTAGCGCTGCCCCGCCCCTTGCCTATCGCGATCAAAATCAGGACCAATGGGATCATCAGCAGGTTTTCCACCATCAAGCTCATCGCCAGCACCTCTGCCGCGCGATCTGGAAAGGCCAGCAGGATGATCGGAAAGGCCATATAGCCAGAATTGGAACAGGCCACCCCCATGATACAGATCCCAGCCTGTTGCAGCGACATGCCCCGGATGTGGTGAAACCAGACATAGGCCACGCCCATAACCAAAAGTGAGGCGGCGGCGTAAAGACCCATGAAACCCGGATCAAACACCTCGGCCACATCACGCTTGGCGATGGCGGTGAACAGCAGCGCAGGCAGTGCTATGGAAATCACAAAGCGGCCAAAGATGCGCATATCGGCGGTGGAGAAAAGCCCCGCTTTCGTGGCGCCAAAGCCAAGCCCCACCACCAGAAAGATCGGCAGGGTGATGGCGATCACGGTCAGCATTTAGCCGATTTTCCCACGAACACCGCCAGTCTGGCCCCGGTCCATCAAAACATGGTCAAGGATCACACAGGCCATCATCGCTTCGCCCACCGGCACGGCGCGGATGCCCACGCAAGGATCATGCCGGCCTTTGGTGATCAGGTCCACTTCTTCGCCCGCCACGGTTACCGTCTGGCGTGGCGTCAGGATGGATGAGGTAGGTTTCACCGAAAACCGCACCACAACATCCTGCCCGGTAGAGATGCCGCCCAGAATGCCGCCCGCATGGTTGGAGAGAAACTCTGGCCCGTTCGGCCCCATGCGGATCTCATCGGCGTTTTCCACGCCCGTCAGGGCCGCCGCCGCCATGCCCTCGCCAATTTCGACACCCTTGACCGCGTTGATCGACATCATCGCCGCCGCAAGATCAGCATCAAGCTTGGCATAGACCGGCGCGCCAAGGCCCGGAACCATGCCGCGCGCCGTAATCTCAATCACCGCGCCGACCGAATTGTGATTTTTGCGCAGATCGTCGAGATAGGCAGCCCAATCGCTGGCCGCTTGCGCATCGGGCACCCAGAACGGGTTCTCCGCAATCTGGTCCCAGTCAAAGCGGGCGCGGTCAATCTGATGCGGCCCCATTTGCACCATATAGCCGGTGATGCGCAGACCCGGCAGCAATTGTGCCAAGGCCGCGCGCGCCACACCGCCCGCCGCCACCCGCGCCGCCGTCTCGCGCGCGGAAGAACGCCCGCCACCGCGCGGATCGCGCAGCCCGTATTTCTGGTGATAGGTGATATCGGCATGACCGGGGCGGAACTTCTGTGCGATATCGCCATAATCCTTGGACCGCTGGTCGGTATTTTCGATCATCAGCTGAATCGGTGTGCCCGTCGTGCGGCCCTCATAGGTGCCTGACAAAATACGCACCTGATCAGGTTCCGCCCGCTGGGTCATAAATTTATTCTGGCCGGGACGGCGCTTGTCGAGCCAGGGCTGAATATCAGTTTCGGTCAGTGGCACGCCCGGCGGGCAACCATCAACCGTAGCCCCAAGCGCGGGCCCATGGCTTTCGCCCCAGGTGGTAACGCGGAACAGATGGCCGAAAGTGTTAAAGCTCATGTCGCCCCCTTTTTGCGGTTACCCCGCAACACCGCCCGCAAGCTCTGGCACGTTCAACGCGGAGAAACCGTAATGGCGCAGCCAGCGCAGATCACTCTCAAAAAAGGCGCGCAGATCGGGGATGCCGTATTTCAGCATCGCCATGCGGTCGATCCCCATGCCAAAGGCAAAGCCTTGCCACTCGTCCGGGTCCACGCCCGCCGAACGCAACACATGCGGATGCACCATGCCAGAGCCAAGAACCTCCATCCAGCCATCACCCTCACCGATGCGCAGCTGTCCGTCGATCCAGGAGCATTGAATATCCACCTCTGCCGACGGTTCGGTGAAAGGAAAATGGCTGGCGCGGAAGCGGGTTTTAACGGGCTTGCCAAAGAAGGCGGAAAAGAACTCTTCCAACACCCATTTCAGATTGGCCATGGAAATATCCTTGCCGATCACCAGGCCTTCAACCTGATGGAACATCGGCGAATGGGTCTGGTCCATATCCATGCGATACACACGACCGGGGCAGATAATGCGAATAGGCGCACCCTGCTCCAACATCGCGCGGATTTGCACAGGCGAGGTATGGGTGCGCAACACATGCGGCGGGCGGTCGTCCCCCTCCGCGCGGTTCATGAAAAACGTGTCGTGCTCCTGCCGGGCGGGATGCTCTGGCGGAATATTCAGCGCGTCAAAGTTATACCAATCCGATTCCACCTGCGGCCCCTCGGCCACGGCAAAACCCATATCGGCGAAAATCGCGGTCAACTCTTCAGTCACTTGGCTGACAGGGTGAATAGTGCCAGCAGCGCGCGGACGGCCCGGCAGCGTCACATCCAGCCACTCGGTGCGCAAACGTGCCTCAAGCACGGCATCGGCCAAGGTGGCCTTCCTGGCGCGCAGGGCCGCGTCAATCTCATCCTTCAGCATGTTCAGAGCCGCGCCGAATGTGCTACGCTCATCGGGCGACATGCCACCAAGTTCGCGCATCTTCAGGCTGATTTCGCCCTTCTTGCCAAGGGCCGCCAGCCGCACCTCTTCCAAGGCAGCCTCATCGCCTACATCCGCTACGGCGGTCAGGTATTTGCCCTTCAGATCTTCAAGCGCGCTCATCGTCAGCCTCCGCAATTCCTTGGCCGTTTGCTAGCGGGGTGCGCCCCCAAATGCAAGGCCGCGCCCTACCCGCTTTCTTTTCGGCAAAAATATCCCGGGGGGTGAGGGGGGCAGCGCCCCCCAGCCCGGGCGACGCATAGCATGCGGCGCAATGAAAAGGCCCCGCGGTATGCACCAGCGAGGCCTTTCCAATTCAAGTGACGCCAGATCAGGCGGCGGCTTTTGCTTCTTCCGACTTGTCGAAAGCGGCTTTGGCCTGAGCTGCGATGACGTTGAACGCCTCGGGCTCACGCACGGCCAGATCAGCGAGAACCTTGCGGTCCACTTCGATCCCAGTCAGCATCAGGCCATTGATGAAGCGGGAATAGGTGAATGCGGCGTCAAACAAACGCACGGCAGCGTTGATCCGCTGAATCCACAATGCGCGGAAGTTGCGCTTGCGGTTCTTACGGTCGCGGGTGGCGTATTGGTTGGCTTTATCAACCGCCTGCGTAGCCGTACGGAAGTTGGTGCTGCGCGCGGCATAATAGCCTTTGGCAGCCTTGATCACCTTGCGGTGGCGGGCGTGGGTAACGACGCCGGATTTTACGCGGGACATCTTTGGCTCTCCTTACCGGTTATAGGGCATGTATTTTTTGACGATTTTCGAATCGGCCGCGCACAGGATCATAGTCCCGGTCACATCACGAATGAATTTCGTCGAACGCTTGATCATGCCGTGGCGTTTGCCAGCGGGACCAGCTTTCACCTTACCGGTTGCGGTGAAGCTAAAACGCTTCTTAGCCGCAGATTTGGTCTTCATCTTGGGCATTTCCATCTCCTCGTTCGAGTGGTTTTCGCGCGACTCGGCATGCCACTTTGGCCGGTCGTGCGGTTTGTAGAGCGCGGCATATAGGATGGGTAGGCCGCAAGCGCAAGCCAAAAGCGCGCGCATCAAGGCCTTAGCGCATATAACGGCCGATCACGCTGTATAACACATCCGGGATTTCAGAGATCGCGTAACCGCCGCCTTTGATCTGTACCGCCAGCACGACCAACACCACGGCGATCAGTACCAATGCCACCCCGGTACGGGGCGCGCGGCCTTCAGAATAGGAAGCCAGCATGGAGGGCACAGCAAGGACCCCGATGATCAGGCCAATAACCAGAAATAGATCGGGGTCCATGCCGCGTTCCAACACCAATTACAATATTGGCATTATTCAGCTTCGGAAACGGAAATCAACCGTTCGTCACAAGGGGCAACACGCAAGATGTTGGTGGTGCCGGGTACGTTGAACGGCACACCGGCGGTGACAACAATCTGATCCGTTGTTGTGGCAAAACCATCGCTGCGCGCCGCGCGGACTGCGGCCAGAACCGCACCCTTGAAGCGGTCCTGCGGCTCTGCAATCGCGCAATGTGCGCCCCAAGTCAGGGTCAGACGGCGTGCAGTGCGCACCAGCGGCGTTAGCGCGATGATCGGAGTGCGTGGGCGTTCGCGGGCCACAAGGCTGGCCGTGGTACCGGATTGCGTGAAGCAGCAAATCGCCTTGATGTCGGTGGTTTCTGCAATCTCACGCGCAGCCGAAACGATAGCGTCGGCTACGGTGTTCTTTGTGCCGCGGCGGCTTGCCTCGATCACTTCGCGGTAGATCGGGTCGCTTTCGACGCTGATGGCCACGTTGTTCATCGTTGTCACGGCTTCAATCGGATATTGCCCCGCCGCCGATTCCGCCGAAAGCATCACCGCGTCCGCGCCCTCATAGATCGCGGTCGCCACGTCCGACACTTCTGCGCGGGTTGGCACCGGGGACTCGATCATGGATTCGAGCATCTGAGTTGCCACGATCACCGGCTTGGCGGCTGCACGCGCTGCACGCACAAGGCGTTTTTGGATCGGCGGCACCGCGTGAACGGGAAGTTCCACACCCAAATCACCGCGCGCCACCATGATGCCATCGGACACGGCCAGAATGGAGTCGAGAGATTTCACCGCAGATGGCTTCTCAATCTTGGACATGATCGCCGCACGGCCTTTGACCAATGCGCGGGCCTCCAGCACGTCTTCAGCGCGCTGCACAAAAGACAGGGCCAGCCAGTCAACGCCCAGTTGGCAGACAAATTCCAGATCGGCGCGGTCTTTATCCGACAGCGCCGCGAGCGGTAGCAAAACGTCGGGTACGTTCACGCCCTTGCGGTTGGAAATAGCGCCGCCGACAGCCACGATGCAATTTGCAAAATCCTTGCCGCAGGTTTCCACCTTCAAACGGACCTTGCCATCATTGACCAGCAAGGAAGAACCCGGCACCATTGCCGCGAAAATTTCAGGGTGCGGCAAGTTTACGCGGGTTGCGTCGCCGGGGGTAATATCAAGATCCATGCGGAAGGCAGCGCCTTCAACCAGTTCTTCGCCGTCATCCTTGACAAAGGTGCCGACGCGCAGCTTCGGACCCTGAAGATCAGCAAGCACGCAAATCGGGCGGCCTGTATCGGCCTCTACCTTGCGGATGATATCATAGCGGGCTTTTTGCTCGTCTTGTGTTCCATGGCTCATGTTCAGGCGAAACACATCTGCTCCGGCCTCAAACAAAGCACGAATGGTTTTATAGTCAGAAGAGGCTGGGCCCAGCGTGGCCACAATCTTTACGTTGCGAAGGCGTCTCATGGTTGCCTCGTTCCTATGGTTTGTGTTTAATTTTCCGGTGGGCCAAGCGCCTTATGGCCGAAATAACTGCCATGGGCAACGCCGGAGTTTATACCATTGGTTTTGATGACAGGCAGCAAAAGGGCTGTTCCTTTAGGCGGCAGGTTTGCTTACACCCCGTTGAGAGTAAGAAGCCAGAGAGTTCAGGTAACAACAAGATGACAGTGGCGAGACAGGACTTGGGGCAAGCGTTTCATATCTATGGGCCGGACCGCCCGTCGCGATTCTTGGTGACTTGTGACCATGCCACAAACCGGGTGCCCGCTGAAATTGGCGGCGGCAGCCTTGGCGTTACGGCAACAGATATGACGCGCCATATCGCCTTTGATCCGGGGGCGGCAGGGGTGACGAAGGCCTTGGCCGAGGCGCTTGATGCGCCCGCGATCCTATCCGATTTCAGCCGCTTGGTGATTGACCCTAACCGGGGCGAGGATGACCCTACGCTGGTAATGAAGCTCTATGACGGCACGCTCATCCCCGCCAATCGCCACGTCACAACCGAGGAGGTGGAGCGGCGCATGCAGGGCCTTTACCTGCCCTACCACGCCGCCTACCGCGCTCTTGCTGCGCGCCGCGCAGATACGGTCATCGTGGCAATCCATTCCTTTACACCTTGCCTGAATGGCCGCGTGCCGCGCCCTTGGCAAATCGGCGTGCTATATTCCCATGTCGATGCGCGGCTTAGCCGGGCTTTGCTGGCGCGGCTGGCGAACGAGCGTGATCTGTGTGTGGGCGATAATGAGCCCTATCTTGGCCATTTGCCTGGCGATGCGGTTGATCGTCACGCTTTACAGATGGGCCGCCACAATACCTTGATCGAATTGCGCAATGATCTGATATCGGATGAACTTGCCCAAACCCGATGGGCGCAACGCCTGGCCCCCATGCTAGTGGCCGCTTTAGCAGATGTTGAAAAGGATGAAGCCCATGGATGATGCAACCCGGATCGAACTTGAAGCCGCCGCATTTCGCCGCCTGATCGAGCATTTGATGGATAAGCGCCCAGAGGTGCAGAACATCGACATGATGAACCTTACCGGGTTTTGCCGGAACTGCCTGTCGCGCTGGTATCTTGAGGCCGCAAATGCTCGTGGCATCGAGATGGACAAGGATACCGCCCGCGAGATCATTTACGGCATGCCCTATGATGACTGGCGCGCGGCAAACCAGACCCCGGCGGATGCCGAAAAGCAGGCGGCATTTGCCAAGGCATTCAAAGAGAATGTGACAGACCGTCCCTAAGTCTCCTATGGGGGTTACGATCAGGATTAGCCTCTGATCGGCACCAATCCACCCGCGCCACCCAATTTTGGTTCCACCCAGTGAACCAATCAGCCCAATTTATGCCAAAAATTTGACAAAGATGTTAATTTCAGGTGTTTGAGGGATGGGTGTGACCTTAGCAGGTTGGTGTGGGGCAGAGCGGAAAAACGATGTGTGTGGCATCGTTTAGCCGGATTCTGGAGGTTGCGTTATGGAAATCCTGCTATTGCTGGCTTTGCCCCTGTTGGTGATGGGCGGCAGTTTTTTTTCGAGCGACGATTCAAGCGCCGATGCAGAAGATGGCCCCCCCAATGAGGAAGTGCCGATAGAACCGCTGCCCGAACCTCTCAATGAAATATTTGGCACCAGCAATGCCGATAGAATTGATGGCACAGCCGGAGCAGATATCGTGCAGGCGGGCGATGGAGATGATACCGTCGCTGCCGACTATGGTGATGACACAATTTTTGGCGGTCTGGGCGATGACGCGCTAGAGGGCTTCTTCGGCAATGACGTCATTTATGGCGGCGAGGGTGATGATCTTTTGTGGGGCCGTGACCAAGATGACCTTCTGGACGGCGGCATGGGCAATGACACGCTGATCGGCGGGTTGGGTACCGATACACTCTTTGGTGGCGAAGGTGATGATCTTTTGGCGGGCAGCCAGTTAGACGACGAAGTTCATGGCGGCGCGGGCGATGACTTGGTCTTTGTCGGGGTCAACGAGGGGGCCGACCGGATTTTCCTTGATGATGGCAACGACACGCTGGACGGGCTTTCCGCCACATCCGGTCTGCATGCGGATGGCGGTGATGGTGCCGATTCAATGGTTGGCGGCAGTGGCGATGACACGCTGTCTGGCGATGCAGGCGATGACATCATTCGCAGCGGTCTTGGCAATGACCTGCTGGACGGCGGCCTAGGTGATGACAGCCTCTTTGGCCACGGTGACGATACGCTGAGCGGTGGCGACGGATACGACCTGTTCGCGATTGTGCCGGATGCCGACGGCACCCCGGACGGCATGCTTCTGGTGACCGACTTTGTGCCTGGCGAGGATATTGTCGGTGTCGAGGTTGATGCGACCGATCCGGCATCTTTCCCTTTGGTGACCACCGCGCTTGCGGCGAATGGGCTGGACACACAGGTTTTGCTGGATGGCGAGGCCTATATGGTCTTACAGGGCATCACTCCGGCTGAGCTTCTCACCGGTTCTATCATCTTTCTGAACTCGGTGACTGGCAGCCCGATCTGACAGCTTTTAAGACGTGAAACGGAATGACCGCCGCGCATTTGTGCGGCGGTCATTTTCATCCAAAACATGCGCCAGAGCCTTCGCCTTCACTGCGACGCGGGGCCTATTCCGAAGGCATGGATCAATCTTCTAGATTGCCGTCTTACGGCTTTCTTCCAGATAAATCTCGCGCAGGCGCTTGGCCACCGGGCCGGGGGTGCCATTGCCCAATACCGCGCCATCAATTTCCACCACCGGCATGACAAAGGCCGAGGCCGAGGTGATGAACGCCTCATCCGCCTCTTGTGCCTCTGCAATTGTAAAGGGGCGCTCCTCCACTTCCATCTGCGCCTCGGTAGCAAAGCGCAAAACAGCGGCGCGGGTGATGCCGTGCAGGATGTCGCTCGAAAGCTGCCGTGTGATGATGCGGCCGTTCTTGACGATATAGGCGTTGTTCGAGGTGCCCTCGGTCACATGGCCATCCTCAACCAGCCACGCATCATCCACGCCCGCCTTCTTTGCCATCATCTTGCCCATGGAGGGGTAGAGAAGCTGCACGGTCTTGATGTCGCGGCGGCCCCAGCGAATATCCTCAATCGAGATCACCTTGATCCCGGTTTGCGCCAAGGGGCTATCGGCCATCCCCGGTTTGGACTGGGTAAACAGCACCAGCGTCGGCTTGGTCGTGGCCGGGTCCGGGAAGGCGAAATCGCGGTCGCCGGGATTGCCGCGGGTGACTTGCAGATAGATCATGCCATCGATCAGGTCATTGCGGGTCACCAATTCGCGGTGGATCGCCAGCAATTCGTCATTGGTACAGGGCGCTTGCATGTCCAGCTCATTCAGGCTGCGCGCAAGCCGTACCGCATGGCCGGCAAAATCAATCAGCTTGCCGCCCAGAACGCTTGTCACCTCATAAACGCCATCGGCCATCAGAAAGCCGCGATCAAAGATCGAGACGGTGGCTTCTTCCTCGGGCAGATAGGCCCCGTTGACATAGACGGTGCGTGACATGGCTTATCCCCATAGGTTGGCGCTGGGTGGATGGACGCCTTGCGCGTCATAGGCCAGCGGGTTCTTGCGGTCTTCGGCCAAAAGCAGCGGCCCGTCAAGATCGGTGAAGGCCACACCCTGCGCCAAAAGCGTGGCCGGGGCCATGGCAAGCGAAGAGCCGACCATGCAGCCCACCATCAGCCCATAGCCTTCGGCCAAGGCCTGCCGCTTCATCACAAGCGCCTCGGTCAGCCCGCCCGTCTTGTCCAGCTTGATGTTGACGACATCATATTTGCCGCGCAAATGCGGCAGGCTCGCGCAATCATGCGCGGCTTCATCGGCGCACACGGGCAAAGGGCGGGCGATCTCGGCCAGCATGTCATCGGCCCCGGCGGGCAAGGGTTGCTCCACCAATACCACGCCCATGGATACCAGATGCGGGGCAAGATCTGCGTAAACCTCGGCGCTCCAGCCTTCATTGGCATCAATGATGATCCGGGTCTTGGGCGCGCCCGCGCGCACCGCCTCCAGCCGGGGCATATCATCCGGGGTGCCAAGCTTGATCTTCAGCAACGGGCGATGCGCGTTCTTCGCCGCCGCCGCCCGCATATTCTCGGGCGTATCCAGCGACAGCGTATAGGCCGTGATCTGCGGCACAGGCGCGGGCAACCGCGCCAACTCCCACACTCGTTTGCCTGCCTGCTTCGCCTCCAGATCCCAAAGCGCGCAATCCACCGCATTGCGGGCTGCCCCTGCGGGCAAGGCCAATTGCAACGCGGCCCGCGTGACACCCGCATCCAGCCCCTCTATCTGCGCCGTCACCGACTCCAGCGTCTCGCCATAACGGGCATAGGGCACACATTCGCCCCAGCCCATCACCCCGCCGCGCATGATACGCACGGTCAACACCCGGGCCTCTGTCCGCGACCCGCGCGAAATGGTGAAGGCCTGTGCCAGTCGAAACACGTCAGGCGTCACAGTAATCATCGCAGAACCCTCATATCTTCGGTCTTTGCAAGAATACTCTCGGGGTGCAGGCCTCTCACACCCGGCCCGCCATCTGGGACAAAGAAATAGTGAGCCTTTATCATCCGCAGCCTTTTCAGTTCCCGTTTCAAGGATCGTTTGTGACAATTCCTCGGACGAGTCATAGGTTAAATATGGTCTCTGCACGAGTATCTGCGAAGGAGTCGTGTCAAAATCACGGCCCAACCACAAGGTTTGTCTGTGGAGCCTTGCTGCGCTGCCGCAGCAATGCTGCGCTGCAAAAATCCGGTTGCGACAGGTCGCGCAACAACCTAACCCTTGAGTCAAGCAATTTGCCATATTCTTACTATGAGGTCTGCCATGAGCTTTCGCATCCAGCCCGCCCCCCCCGCGCGCCCCAATCGCTGCCAGCTATTCGGCCCCGGCTCTCGTCCCGCCATTTTTGAGAAAATGGCCGCATCGGCAGCGGATGTGATCAACCTTGATCTCGAAGATTCTGTGGCCCCCAGCGACAAGAATTCGGCACGGGAAAATGTAATTGCGGCGATTGGGGCAGTGGATTGGGGCAAGAAAACGCTGTCCGTGCGCATCAACGGGCTTGATACGCCCTATTGGTACCGCGATGTCGTGGACTTGCTGGAACAGGCGTCAGAGCGGCTGGATCAGATCATGATCCCCAAGGTTGGTTGCGCGGCGGATGTTTATGCGGTGGATGCGCTGGTCACGGCGGTGGAGCGGGCCATGGGGCGCACCAAACCCATCGCCTTTGAGGTAATTATCGAGAGCGCGTCCGGTATCGCGCATGTCGAAGAGATCGCTGCCTCTTCCCCGCGCTTGCAGGCGATGAGCCTGGGGGCCGCCGATTTCGCGGCATCCATGGGAATGCAAACCACCGGGATCGGCGGCACGCAGGAAAACTACTATATGCTCCAAGCCGGGCAAAAGTATTGGTCGGACCCGTGGCATTGGGCGCAGGCGGCAATTGTGGCGGCCTGCCGTACGCATGGGGTTTTACCCGTCGACGGGCCGTTTGGCGACTTTTCGGATGATGAGGGTTTTCGCGCGCAGGCACATCGGTCAGCGGTTTTGGGGATGGTGGGCAAGTGGGCGATCCATCCCAAACAGATTGCACTTTCAAACGAGGTTTTCACCCCTTCTGAGGCGGCAGTAACAGAGGCCCGCGAGATATTGGCAGCCATGGAGGCGGCCAAGACGCGGGGTGAGGGAGCAACAGTTTATAAGGGCCGTCTGGTGGATATCGCCTCAATCAAACAAGCCGAGGTTATCGTGCGGCAGGCGGAGATGATTACCGGCTGAGAGGCCCTAAAGGCGGTGCAATGGGCGCAGGCGGGCCGATCACCTGCCCGCATGGCCGGTTTCAATGGTTTTGCCGATATTATCTCGGCAGACGACTTTTTGAGATCGATGTAATTCAAATTAAGCGATGGAAAAAATTCGCTCGGCATGCCGGACCGGTCCGGGCCAATTGCTATTTTGAGGATGTTTTTTGTAGGCCCCGGCAACGCCAAGCTCTGCTACAATGGTCGCATGATCCCTTGATATACGCTTTCTTGGAGGCTCGGCTGGACCGACGCTCCGATATCAGACGCTCGCCGTTGCGCCGATACCATCACGCAAGGGTGCGTCTAAGGCCAAGACGTTAGCGGCCATTGCTGACCGCCAACAGTTGTCACCTGCAATTTGGTTACTGAGCCGCCATTTCTTTACCCTCAGGAAGGATGTTATGGTTCACCCTGAACAGGTTTTGCGGGTCGTACTTTGACTTGATCGCAACCAAGCGATCCATGTTGGTTCCATAGGCCTCGACAAGGCGGCCCGGTTCGTCGTCCGGCACGAAGTTTATGTAAACACTTCCTGCCGAAAATTGTGCTGTCTTCGCGAAGATATCCCGTGCCCAGTCGATACATGCTTTATCTTTGGCTTTGTCCTGCCACCGGGTATGGACGTTCATAACAAAATGCGCGTCGCGTTGTGGAAAAGCCGTGGCATTTCCTGCCACGCGGGCCATTGCCCCGCCGATATGTGCGATGAACACTTCGCTTGCTGCATCCGGTAAATTGCCAACCGCCTTAAGAACAATATCGATTGCCGGATCGCTCAGTTCGATGAAGTCATGACTTTTCCAATAGTTTCTCATGCCGGGCGTCAGCAAAGGGTCGAACGCCGCTTGCCAACCTGTGAAAGGGTGGGGCGAGATGACGTCCACGATGGGCTTCCCAAGCGATCTCAACTCTTTCATTGCCTTTTCACCGTCCGACATGTCACCAGCATAGCAGGCGGCGAAGATCAGAACCTCTCGGCCATGCCACTCTGGCGGAAGGAAAGGCAGAGGCGGTGCTTTGCGCAAAACAGCCCAGACTGTCAGCTCATCTTCTGCCTGATCACAGATCCGACGGAAGTCGCGCAGCAGTTCGGGTGCCGCATCGATGGGATGGATCACCAAACCCGACATCACCATCGGACCGACTGCATGCGCTTTAAACTCGAAGGAGGCGATGACGCCGAAGTTACCCCCGCCCCCGCGGATGGCCCAGAAAAGGTCCGGGTTCTCCTTGGCGCTTGCTTTAACGAGTCTGCCATCGGCCGTCACCACATCAACCGATAGAAGGTTGTCGATGGTCATGCCGTACTTCCGGGTGATCCACCCAAAGCCGCCGCCAAGCGTGAGGCCGGCGATCCCAGTGGTCGAATTGACACCGGTTGGCACAGCAAGGCCATAGAGCTGCGTTTCCCTGTCCAGATCGCCGAGCAAAGCACCGGGATCAACCTGGACGGTCTTCCGGGCGGCATCAACATGGACCGAACGCATCTGGGAAAGATCGAGTTGCAGAGCGCCCTCGGCAACCGCCAGTCCCGCGATCTGATGCCCCCCGGCACGAATCGCCATAAGAAGGCCGTTGTCGCGGGCAAAGTTAACTGCAGCCTGAATGTCCCCAGTTCCAACTGCCCGAATAATAAGACCGGGTTTCCTATCGATCATCCCGTTCCAAAGGGTGCGTGCTTCATCATAACCTTGGTCCCCCTCGCGAAGAAGCGATCCCCGTAAACCTGCGGATAAGGCTTCAGTAAGTTCCTTTTCAATGGTTTTTGAGCCCCCATTTAGGCCTCGCAGCATGGTCGACATGATCTGTCCTTTCGTCTCAATGCATTCAGGCAGGATGATCGAAGGCACCGAGGCGGGATAGTGATCAGACTGGATTGGCTAGGCTCCAGACTCATTGATAATCAAAGCCAGAACAAGACGGTTGCTGCGA
>CALEMZ010000447.1 GCA_937910975.1 uncultured Pseudorhodobacter sp.
GCTGCGACCTGCGGAGAGTGGGTGACGACGAGTACGTGCGCACTGCTCGCCAGCGCCGCCAGCCTGCGACCCACGGCATCGGCGGTGGCCCCGCCGACGCCCCGGTCAATTTCGTCGAAAATCATGGTCAGGCCGGGGGTATTACCCAAAAGGCAAACCTTGAGCGCCAGAAGAAAGCGCGACAGTTCCCCGCCAGAGGCGATCTTGTTCAAAGGGCCAGCAGGCGCGCCGGGGTTGGTGGCTACGGTAAAGGCAACCTCATCAGCCCCTTCCGGCCCCCCATCAGTCGAGGCAATCGCGGTGGAAAAAAGCGCGCGTTCCATCTTGAGGGGCGCGAGTTCGGCGGCCATGGCCAGATCCAGCCGTTTAGCGGCGGCGATCCGGGTCTTGGTAAGCGCTGCGGCCATCTGGCGATAGCTGCTTTCGGCCTCGGTCAAGGCCGCATCAAGGGCCGCGAGATTACCCGCCCCACCGTCAATCACCGCAAGCCGGGCGCGCAGGTCATCGGCGAAACCGCCCAGATCATCGGCCAGCACGTTATGTTTGCGCGCAAGAGCACGGATAGCGAACAGGCGCTCCTCCAGTTGCTCCAACTCTAACGGGTTGAAATCCAATGCAGAAAGGCAATCCTCCACTCCCGATTGCGCTTCGCCCAATTCCATCATCACGCGCCCAAGTGCCGCCAGTGCCCCTTCCAGCCGCCCCTCGGCGCGGTCAGCGGCACCTTCAAGCCAGCGCAGGGCATCAATAAGCGCAGCCTCGGCCCCTTGGTCGGACAACGCGGCATGGGCGCGCGTGATATCGGCGCGGATTTTCTCAGCCCCTTGCATGGCGCGGCGGCGGGCATCAAGCGTGGCTTCCTCGCCCGGTTCAGGGTTCAGCTTGTCCAGTTCCGCCACGGCATGGCGCAGGTAATCTTCTTCGGTGCGAGCGGCGGCAAGTGCGGCCTCGGCACGGGCCTTGGCGCGCCGCGCAGCGGAAAGCCCCCCCCAAGCGGCGCGCAGGGGGGCAAGGTCAGTCCCGGCGAAGGCATCAAGGATCTGGCGGTGGCCGCGCGGATTCAACAACCCGCGATCATCATGCTGGCCGTGCAATTCCACCAGCGTATCGGAAAGCGCTCGCAACACATCGCCGCTGGCACGGCGATCATTGACCCAGGCGGTCTTGCGGCCATCGACGGTGTTGATGCGGCGCAGGATCAACTCATCCTCCGCCGCGATCCCAGCCTCTGCCAGCACGGCACGGGCGGCATGGCCGGGAGGCAGATCGAACACCGCCGTCACCTCACCCTGATCCGCCCCGGCCCGCACCAATTCGGCGCGCCCACGCCAGCCCAGCACAAAGCCCAAAGCATCAAGCAAAATCGACTTGCCCGCCCCCGTCTCACCCGTCAACACGTTGAGGCCCGGCTGGAACGCAAGCTCCAGCCAATCAATGATCAACAAATCGCGAATTTCAAGCGAGCGCAGCATCCACTATCCCGCAGGGCACGCCTTGGCGCGCCCCCCCCTACAACCACCTGCCCTGAATGACCTGCCGGTACACTTTACGCAACCAGCTTTCACCACTAGCCTCCATCGAGAGGCCGCGCCCTGTCAACAAACGGTGGCTGTCATCATAGAACGGGCTGGACTGGTAGTTGTGACCCAGAATAGCCCCTGCCGTCTGTGCCTCATCCGTCAGGCCGAGTGCAAGATAGGCCTCCACCAAGCGGTGTAGTGCTTCGGCGGTGTGGGTTGTAGCCTGGAATTCCTGTACCACCACGCGGAACCGGTTGATCGCAGCAGGATACTGCCCCTTCTTGAGGTAGTAACGCCCGATCTCCATTTCCTTGGCGGCAAGGTGGTCGAAGGCCAGATCGAATTTGAGAATCGCTGACCGCGCATAGTCACTGTCAGGGTATTTCTCGATCACATCGCGCATGCCTTGCAGCGCCCGGAAGGTCAGGCCCTGATCGCGGCCCACCTCATCAATCTGGTCGTAATATGACAGCGCCAGCAAATATTGCGCGTAGGCTGCATCTTCTCCCGCAGGATACAGATCCAGATAACGCTGTGCCGAGGCGCGAGCCTCTTCGTAGTTCTGAGCCTTATGCTGGCTGAAAGCCTGCATGATCAGCGATCGTTTTGCCCATTCCGAATATGGATAAAGTCGCTCAACCTCAGAAAAATACCGAATCGCAGTGTCGGGCTTGGAGCTGGTTTCCAGCGCCAATTCGCCACGCTTATAGATATCTTCTGCGGTCAGACTATCGAGAGGAACCTCATCTTGGCCCCCACCACAGCCAGAAAGGCCCGCAACGATCAGCGCTGCCCAAATGAACCGTGCGCATGACTTAACGCCTGCCATCTTCCGCCTACCCCATAATTCTACATATACCCGCCTTTGACGGCCAAGTTTGTTCTGTCCTAGCACAGAAAAATCCGGTGCGCAAAATGCCTTTCGCCTTTCGGCACAGCTTAACAGTGAACGGGGATATCTGAGCGCAAAACCCCAACGCCTGGAAGCTTCCGGCCCGTAGGCAAGCCACATTCCACGACTTCCCATGCACTACGACGCGCAAATACTTCGCGCAGCAGGCGGTTCGTAAGGGCGTGTCCGGCGCGCACACCCGTATAGCGACCAAGAATCGGTGCGCCGGCCAGCGCAAGGTCCCCCAAAGCGTCCAGCATCTTATGGCGCACAGGCTCATCGGCGTGGCGCAAGCCTCCGGGCGAAAGTACCTGATCGCCATCGAAAACCACTGCGTTCTCCATGCTTCCACCAAGCGCCAGCCCATTGGCACGCATCGCATCGACATCGGCCTGACGGCAAAAGGTGCGGCTGTCGCACAGCTCGCGCACAAATGCCCCGTTGGACATGTTCAGCGTCTTTTCCTGACGGCCAATCGCCGCGTCTTCAAAGTCAATGCAGAAATCGATTTCCAGCGCATCCGAAGGCTCAAACCGCGCGACGGCATCACCCTCGCGCACTTCGACGGCTTCCAGAATGCGAATGGCACGAACCGGCACACTTTGTGCGCGGATACCTTTGGCCAGCAGACCTGCGACGAAGGGTCGCGAAGATCCGTCGAGGATCGGAACTTCCGGTGCGTCAATCTCAATCAGCGCATTATGAATGCCACAGCCAGCCAGTGCTGCCATGACATGCTCAATCGTTGAAACAGAATACCCTGCCGAATTAACAACAAGTGTGCACAGCCGCGAAGGCACGACCGCATCCCAACGCGCCGGGATCAGGGCATCACCAGAATCGACATCGGTGCGGCGAAACCAGATGCCGTAATTTGCCGAGGCAGGCTTTATCACCATGCGCACCGGCTTGCCGCTATGCAGTCCGGTCCCAACGAAAACCACCTGGGACTTCAGCGTATGTTGCAAGGTGTAGCCTTCCGGACGTTTCTAATCATATGACCAAATGCCCGAACCTAGGTGGCAGCAAGATGTCTTATCCTGCGCGAGCTTTCAGTGAATGTTAACTAAGCGGGGGAACGCCCGGCAACAACTCACTCTTTGTGACCTTCTGTTACAAATCCCAAAAAGCCTTGCAGAAGATCGCTTACGCCATACCAAGGCACTGATCTGAAATAGAAAAAGGCCCGACAATGCGGGCCTCTTCCGATTCAGATTTGAACGGTTTCAGTTCGCCTGGCGGCGCAGAAAGGCGGGAATCTCGATCCGCTCTTGGTCTGCATTCATCTCCGGCTCATCGTCATAGCTGGCGGCAACGGGTTGTTGGCGGCTGACTTGCGGCTGCGCGACCGGGCGCTCTGCAGGCACGTCGGCATGGCCAGCCATACGGTTAATCAGCGAGCCGATGCCAAAGCGCGGGCGCGGAGCCTCTGCTACGGGACGGGCGGCAGGCTGTGCGGCCGCCGGGCGCTGCTGCTGCATCGGGGCCTTGGACACGGCAGCCTGTAAACGGGCCAGCGCCTCGGGCGATGGCGTGCCGGTCGGGCGCGGGCGCGGGGCCACAAATTCCGATGCATCGGCATCCAACGCGGCAGTCATCGCGCGCGGCTGCGGTGCAGGCTGCGGGCGATAGGCGGGCGGCGGCAGATCATCGGTATGGGCAAACTGGCCTTCTTCGTCGGAATGGAATGCCGCAGGGGTTTCGCGGTCAAACAAGCTGGGCGCGACATCTTGCATGGGGGCGGGGCTCTGCCGCAAATCCGAAGTCTGTGTGATGGTCGCCGATGGCACCGCAAGCGAGACCTCAGCCATGGGTTCCGGTGCAGGTGCTGTGAAGCTGGATGGCAACGGCGCCGCCATGGAGCGACGCACCACAGGTGCTTCGGCCTTTGAGACATTGGCATCAATGCCCGTCGCGACGACGGACACCCGCAGGCGCCCCTCCATCGAGGTATCCAGCGTGGAGCCTACGATGATATTCGCGTCCGGGTCCACTTTCTCGCGGATAATGTTCGCCGCTTCGTCGAGTTCAAACAGCGTGAGGTCATAGCCGCCGGTGATGTTGATCAACACACCCTTCGCGCCGTGCAAGCTGATCTCATCCAGAAGCGGGTTGGCAATCGCCTTTTCAGCCGCTTCAACCGCACGGTTTTCGCCGGAGGCTTCGCCGGTCCCCATCATCGCCTTGCCCATCTCGTCCATCACGGCGCGCACATCGGCAAAATCGAGGTTGATCAGGCCGGGACGGACCATCAGGTCGGTCACGCCCTTGACGCCCTGATAAAGCACGTCATCGGCCATTGCGAAGGCTTCGGTAAAGGTGGTGCGCTCATTGGCCAGACGGAACAGGTTCTGGTTCGGAATGATGATTAGCGTATCGACAACCTTCTGAAGTGCCTCAATGCCTTCTTCGGCCTGCCGCATGCGCTTGTTGCCTTCGAACTGGAAAGGCTTGGTAACAACGCCAACGGTCAGAACACCCAGTTCACGCGCGGCCTGCGCGATGATTGGCGCGGCCCCGGTTCCGGTGCCGCCGCCCATGCCGGCGGTGATAAAGCACATATGTGCGCCAGCCAGATGATCAACAATCTCTTCGATGGTTTCTTCGGCGGCGGCAGCCCCGACGGAAGGGCGCGCGCCTGCCCCCAAACCTTCGGTAACCTTCAGGCCCATCTGGATGGTGGAGGCCGCGCGGCTTTGCTGAAGTGCCTGCGCATCCGTGTTGGCAACGACGAACTCAACACCTTCAAGCTGCTGGTCGATCATGTTGTTGACCGCGTTTCCGCCTGCCCCGCCAACACCGAAAACCGTAATCCGCGGCTTCAGTTCTTCACGGTGCGAAGTCATCATCAGATTAAGTGTCATTGCCAATCCGCCTGCCTTTGAGGGTCCCTGCGCCTTAAGCCAGCGCTTTCAGTCTCGATATTCGTTGAATCTTACCCACAACCAAGCAAAAGGTCACGAGAAAAACGAGCTTTCGCCACAAAATATGGGCGAAAATTCGCCGTTTTTCACGGCATTTCGACAAGATCGCCGGATATTGTGGTTACCAGTTCTCTTTGAACCATTTAAATGCGCGCTTGAGCGAGCGCGCGGGGTAACGCTCGGCTGGGATTTCAAAATCCCACCATTCGTCTTGCGGATGGGCAGCAAACAGACAAAGCCCAACGGCGGACGAAAACGCAGGGCCGGTCGCGGCCTGCGGCAGGCCTTGCACCCGCAGCGGTCGGCCCAGGCGCACACGTTGGCCGAGGATGCGCGCTGCCAACCCATCCAGCCCCGGTATCTGACTGCCGCCCCCGGTCAGCACGATCTGCTGGCTTGGCAGATGGTCAAACCCGGCGGCATCCAGACGGGCGCGGGCCTCTTCCAAAATCTCCTCGACACGGGGGCGCATGATGCCGATCAGCTCGGTGCGGCTTACCTGTCTGCGGTCTTTCTCCCAGTCGCCACTGTCGCCGCCAATCTCGATCATCTCGCGGTCATCCATGCCGGTGGCATGCACCCCGCCAAACTTGGTCTTGATCCGCTCCGCCGTGGTCAGGGGCACTTGCAGGCCCTTTGAGATATCCGAGGTGACATGATCGCCGCCCATGCGCACAGAATCCGCATAGATCATGTGCTTTTTCATGAACACGGAAATGCCCGTGGCCCCGCCGCCCATATCGATACAGGCGGCACCAAGCTCCTGCTCATCTTCCACCAGCGAGGAAATCCCCGACACATAGGCCGATGACGCCATCCCGGCGAGTTCCAGATCGCAGCGTTTCAGGCAATAGATCAGGTTTTGCACCACGGCGGCATCCACCGTCAGCAAATGCAGGTCACAAGATAAGCGATTGCCGATTTGCCCACGCGGATCACCAAGGCCAGAGCGATGATCCAGCGCAAAGTTCACGGGCTGGGCATGCAACACCTCGCGCCCGTCACCGATATCGGGCACTTCGCAGGCCGCCAGAACGCGGGCCACGTCTTGCTCGGACACCACGCTGTCTTGCAATTCCCATTCGCCCGCCAAGCCATAGCTGCGCGGATCGGCCCCGGAGAAACAGGCGATCACATGATCCACCCGCACATTGGCCATCTTTTGCGCCGATTGCACGGCGGTGCGAATGGCGCGCTCGGTTTCATTCATCACCGTGATTTCGCCAAAGCGCACCCCGCGCGATCGGGTCGTCGCGGCCCCGATAACACGGAACGAGGATTGCCCGGCCATGGAGCCGACCCCCTCCATTTCGCGCAAACCCTCGGTATCGTCGAACCGCAAGATCAGGCACCCGACCTTGCTTGATCCGATATCCAAAATCGCGATCACCCCCCTCTGCATGGCGGCGCGGCGAATGTTGCGCATGGCACGCTGGGTTTGATAGAGATCCGTCATAGCTCGTTCTCCGCAGGGATTATGCCGCGCAAGCGGCGCATTTCAGCCAAAGCATAGGGGGAAAGTCGCAGCGAGGGGCGGCTTTGCAAACGCAGGTCAACTGCCAGAACATCGCGTCCCAACAGGTCTTGGGCCTGATCCAGCGCGATCAGCCGCTCCAGCGCCAAAACCGGCTGCCTGACGGGTAAAAGGATGCGTTGGTCGCGGTCCAGCACGATATCCCAGCGCCGCTCACCCATCCGCACAAGGCCGCGCAGGCGGGGCAGAAGCGGGCCAGCGGAGGCCAGTATCTGGCGTGCCTCGGCAATTGCCTTCTCCGCCCCCGGCCCCACAATCAGCGGCAGGTCTGCACGGTCATTGCGATTGGAAACCTCGGCCACGCGCATGCCGGTTTCATCCACCAGCCAGATGCCCGCCGCATCGCGCCAAACAAAGGCGGGTACGCGTTCCTGAATGACTACCTGCAAAATGCCGCCCGATTGCACGCGCACATCCACAGTCGCCACAGCACTCAGTGTCGCGATCCGCGCGCGGGCCGCTTCCAGATCAAGGTCGAGAGAGCTTTGCGGCAAGGGCAGCGCAAGCGTGTTGCGCACCGCCTCGGAAAGCTCGGGGGAAGCCCCCTCAACCGAAAGAAGATTGACCAGAAACTCAGGGCGATTTTTTAATCTCTCGTGCAGGTCAGTGTAGACAGAGCCTAGCGCCTCACGCCGCTCAGTATCGGCAAGGTAAAGCCCCACGCCAAAGGCCAGCACAAAGGCGGGCAAGCCAACCCGCAACGCCATGCGCACGAAAGGCGTCAGCCACAGGCGGTGCAGCCGGTAGGCAATGCGGCTGGGGGCCGGATCGCGGCGCGGCGCTTGGCGGGTGCGATGCTCGGCGTGTTCTAGCGATCGCATGAGGCGTCCTTCACAATCCAGCGGCAAAGCTCGGCAAAGGTAAGCCCGGCGGCTGCGGCCTGTTCCGGGGCAAGCGAGGTTGGCGTCATGCCCGGCTGCGTGTTGGTTTCCAGAAGGATCAGCCCTTCAAGCCCGCGCGCCTCATCCCAGCGAAAATCGGTGCGCGACAGGCCCCGGCACCCAAGGGCGTGATGGGCGCGCAGTGCGTAATCTTGGCAGGCCGCGAAAATCTCGGCTGGAATATTGGCGGGAACTTCGTGGCGCGAGCCACCAACCGAGTATTTCGCATGGTAATCATACCAGCCGTCCACGATGATATCGGTGACCGTCAGCGCCCGGTCGCCCAGCACGGCGGCCGTCAACTCCCGGCCCGGCGCATAGGTTTCCACCATCACCACTTCGGGCATATCATCCGAAAGCTGCGGCGGGGCATTGGCCGCCTCATGCACGATATAAACCCCGACCGAAGAACCTTCGTTATTGGGTTTCACCACATAGGGCGGCGGCATGACATGGCGCGTGCGCACCTCATTCTTGCGGGCCAGACGGCTGGCCACCACGGGCAAGCCCGCCGCGCGAAACGCCGCTTTGGACTTTTCCTTGTCCATCGCAAGCGCCGAGGAGAGAACCCCGGAATGGGTGTAGGGAATACGCATCCATTCCAACAGGCCCTGAACGCAGCCATCCTCGCCCCAGCGGCCATGCAGAGCATTGAATACCACATCGGGCTTAATTTCGGTCAACCGTGCGCATAGGTCTGGCCCGGCATCCACCGAAACCACCTGATACCCCGCCTCCATCAGCGCCGCTGCGCATTCGCGGCCTGATGACAAAGATACCTCCCGCTCTGCGGAAAGTCCTCCCATCAATACGACCACTTTGGAGGCTGTCCCGCTCGACATACCCGCCATATTTACTGCCTCAAGGCCTTTGTTGGCCTATTTTATTGTTATTCAGCCGCTGGTTCACCAACGCGCTTGATTTCCCACTCTAACGTTATTCCGGTCTGTTCGAAAACCCTTTTTCGCACATCCTCGCCCAATTCTTCCAAATCCGCGGCAGTTGCGCCACCGGTGTTGATCAGAAAATTGGAATGCATCGGGCTCATCTGTGCGCCGCCGCGCGTGGCACCACGCATTCCGGCGTCATCGATCACCTTCCAAGCCTTCAGATCATGCGTATCATCGGCTTTGCCCGTCGAGGAAAACCCAGCCGGGTTGCGAAAAGTGGACCCTGCGGAGCGGTCCTTGGTGGGCTGGGTTGCGTCACGCTTGGCCAGTTGTTCGGCCATTTTATCGTGCAAATCCTGTGGGTTGCCGGGTGGCGCGCGGAAGGTGGCAGAGATGATCACGGCCCCTTCGGGCAGGCTCGATTGGCGGTAGGCGAACTGGAGCGCGGATTTCGGCAGGGTGACGATCTGACCATCGCGCGTAACGATCTGAATTTCCTCCAGAAAATCCGCCGTGTAATGGCCATAGCAGCCCGCATTCATGCACACCGCCCCACCGATGGCACCGGGAATGGTGCGCAAGAACGTCAGGTCCAACCCCGCATCGGCGGCTTTGCGCGCCACATGCGCATCAAGTGCGGCCGCACCCGCAACCACCTTATCATCCTGAATATCAATAGAATTAAACCCGCGTCCCAGCCGGATCACAACCGCCCGCAAGCCACCATCGCGCACGATGAGGTTGGAGCCGACCCCCATCGGAAACACCGACACCGAAGACGCAAGGGCGGCCAGAAACGCTGCCAGATCCTGCGTATCCACTGGCTGAAACAGATAATCGGCAGGCCCGCCCACACGCAGCCATGTCAAATCGGCCAGAGGGCGGTTTTGGGTGAGGGTGCCACGCACCGAAGGCAGGTTTTGCATCATAACGCAGCATTACTGGCCGACTATACTCAAGGCAAGCCCCCCCCCTGCAAACGCCAAGCAAAAACCTGCTTCCGGCCCTGTATCCTTGGCGCGGCACCGGCAGAGTACATCTGTACATAAGTCATGCAAACGCTTGCTGCGCGCCGCGATTCTACTCAAACTCCAGAAAACTGGATAGGCGCCCCGAGCGCGGGGCGCGGAACGGAAGTATGAGAACGCGCTACTCCGCCGGCTTCACCGTTTTCGCCTTCAGCCAGCGCCAAAAGTAGATCAGCGGCCAGCGCAAGACCGAGGCCCCCGCAGCGAAAACCAAAAGGCCTATGATCGGGCCATTGGCCCAAGTCACCCAGCCCAAAATCGGGATTCCCACAGCGATCAGCAGATAGGCCGCGCGCCAATGACGGTCGCGACTGGGAAGAAAGCCCGTGACATTGGCCGCCACAAGCCAGATCAGTGCAGCGATTAGCGCGTTGGTCATGCGGCTTTCCCTTGCAACAAGGCGGCCAGATTATTGGCCCAAGTGGAAATCGTGCCAGCCCCAAGGCAAACAACCATATCGCCGGGCCGTGCCTGTTCGCGGACCAGCCGGACAAGATCACGCTCATCCAATATCGCGCGGGCGTGGCGGTGGCCGTGGGCGATCAGCCCGGCCACCAGATCATCACGCGAAGCACCGGGGATCGGGTCTTCGCCCGCCGCGTAAACCTCGGCGATGGCCACGACATCGGCCTCGTTGAAACAGGTGCAGAAATCATCGAACAGGCTGGACAGGCGGGTGTAGCGGTGCGGCTGATGCACGGCAATCACCCGCGCCCCCGGACGGGAGCCGATGGCCTGGCGCGCAGCTTTGAGCACGGCGGTGATTTCAACCGGGTGGTGGCCGTAATCGTCGATGATGGTGACACCGTCCACCTCGCCCACCTTGGTAAAGCGGCGATTTACGCCTGCAAATCCGGCCAGCGCCTCACGGATTTCCGACTTTTTCATGCCAAGGAAGCGGCAGACGGCAATCGCGGAAAGCGCGTTGGAGACGTTGTGATCGCCGGGCATCGGCAGGGTGCAGCCCTCAATAAGTACGGGGTTGCCACTGGCATCCGGGCTTTCGCCCTGCAAGGCCACATCGAAATGCGCCACGCCGTTTTCATAGGTCAGGTTGATCGCGCGCACATCGGCCTGCGCGTTAAAGCCAAAGGTCACCACACGACGGTCGGTGATTTTGCCAACAAGGGTTTGCACCTCCGGGTGGTCGGTACAACAGACGGCAAGCCCGTAGAAGGGAATGTTGGAGACGAAATCGAGGAAGCCTTTGCGCAAAGCGTCAAAGCTGCCCCAATGCTCCATATGCTCGGGGTCAATATTGGTGACAATCGCGATAGTGGCAGGCAGGCGGTTGAAGGAGCCGTCGCTTTCGTCGGCCTCTACCACCATCCACTCACCCGCCCCGGCACGCGCGTTGGAGCCGTAAGCATGGATGATACCGCCGTTGATGACCGTCGGGTCAAACCCGCCCTTATCCATGAGGGTCGCAACCATCGTCGTTGTGGTGGTTTTACCATGGGTGCCCGCAATCGCAATGTTGGAGCGCATGCGCATCAGTTCGGCCAACATCTCAGCGCGGCGCACCACGGGGCGGCCAAGACGGCGGGCCTCTTCCAGCTCCGGGTTGCCCTTTTTGATCGCGGTGGAGATAACGACCACCGCCGCATCACCAATATTCTCAGCCCGCTGACCTTCAAATACGGTCGCCCCCAGCGTCACCAGACGGTCAGTGATCTTGGAGGCTTTCGCGTCCGATCCCTGCACAGTGTAGCCAAGCGTAATCAGCACTTCGGCGATACCCGACATGCCAATGCCACCGATGCCGACAAAATGGATCGGGCCCAACGCAACAGGAAGTTTGGTGGCGGCATTCATGGCGTGGCCCTTTCTGTCAGGCTTTCGACGAGTTCAACGAGGCGGTCAGTAGCATCGGCACGGCCAAATGCCAGCGCATTACGGGCCATGGCATATGCAGCCTCGGGGGATGTAAGTACCAGCGCCATTTGCGCCGCAAGGCTTTCGGCGTCAAGCGCGGATTCCGGGATCAAGATTGCGGCCCCGGCATCGACCAGCCCGCGCGCATTGGCCGTTTGATGGTCGCCGGTTGCCGCGGCATAAGGGATAAGAATCGCAGGGCGACCGATGACGGAGATATCCGCGACAGAAGAGGCGCCCGAGCGGGAGATCACCAGTTGCGCCTCGGACAGACGGCGCGGGATATCAGTAAAGAAGGGCTGCACATCAGCTTTGACCCCCACTTGCGCATAGGCCTCTGTCACCCGGTCCATATCCTCGGCCCGCGCCTGATGTGCGACGCGCAGATTGTTGCGGCTGCCTTCCGGAAGGGCCGCCACGGCGGCGGGCACCACATCCGACAAGATGCGCGCTCCTTGAGAGCCGCCAATCACCACGAGGCTCATCGGGTAGTCACCGGGCGGGATATAACCGGCGCCAGCGCGCTCCAGCACCGCGCCGCGTACCGGATTTCCGGTATGTGTGCCGATCACGCCTTCAGGCAAAGTGGTGGGCCATGTCCCGCAAGCCACGGCCATAACACGTGGGGCGAATATCTGGTTCACCCGGCCCAACACGCCGTTTTGCTCATGGATCATCCGGGGCCGGCGCAACAGGGTTGCCGCCGTCAGCGCCGGGATCGAAGGGTAACCGCCAAAACCCACGACCACGGCAGGTTTGTCGCGCAACTGGCCCCAAAGGGCAGCAAGAACACCGCCCGCAATGCGAAACGGCACCAATGCCTTTGCCAAAACCCCACCGCGCGCGAAGGTGGCCGAGGCTACTTGTTCAATCACCACCGCACGCGGAAAGCCGCCCGCATAGCGCGCGCCGCGCGCATCGGTGGAAAGCTTCACCCGCCAGCCACGCGCAACCATTGCCTCGGCCAAAGCCTGCGCGGGAAACATATGCCCCCCCGTGCCCCCAGCGGCGATCAGCAAAAGCGGTGCCATCTGTGCCCCTCCTTACCGGCCACGGCGAAACAAGATTTCACCGATCTGGCCCTGTGGCCGCGACCGGGTCAACGCCAGAAGCATTCCCAGCGTGATGCCCGCCGCAATAACCGAAGAGCCGCCGTAGGATACGAAGGGCAGCGTCATGCCCTTAGCGGGCAAAAGCCGCACGGCCACCCCCATATTGACCATGGCCTGTACGGCAAAAATACAGGCCAGCCCCGCTCCCGCGAGCCGGACGAACGGATCACGTTCGCGCATCAGTCGGAAAAGCGAGCGCACAACGATGGTGGAATAAAGTGCGATGATGCACAGCACGAGGATCAAGCCATATTCTTCTGCCGCCACTGCAATGATGAAATCGGTATGCGCATCGGGCAGCGACCATTTCACTTGCCCCTCGCCCACGCCAACCCCAAAAAAACCGCCCTCTTGAATGGCATTGGTAGCATAGCCGATCTGGGTGCGAGGATCGATGTCGGGCGATAGGAACCCGTCAATCCGGCGGGCAAAATGTTCGGATGTGTTATAGGCAAACATGGCCCCGGCACCGACAAGCCCCAACACCGAGGCAATCAAGATCATCGGCGCGCCGGAAATGAAATAAACCACCGACCAGCCAAAGATGATTAAAGCGGCCTGTCCGAAATCCGGCTGCAAGGCCAATAGCATCACAACAATGAAGGTGATGAGAAAAGACAGGAATTTGCCACGTGGCCCGTTGATGTCTTGCGCTGCGACCATCAACCATGCTGTCAGCACGATGAAGCCGGGTTTCAGAAATTCCGATGGTTGCACCGAAGCAAAGCCAAAACTGATCCAGCGTACAGCACCCTTGCCAAAATCAGTACCGATCACTGGCAACAGTGCAAGGGCTGCGAAGGCCCCAAGAAATCCCAAAACGCCCAGGCGCCGCACCATCGCGGGCGGCATCATCGAAATGCCCAACATCACGATCAGCCCAATGCTGCCAAAAAATGCCTGCCGCTTCACATAGTAAAAGGCATCCAACCCATTGCGCTGTGCCAGCGGCACCGACGCAGCCAGCCCCAGCAGCAAACCAATCCCGAACAGCGCAAAAACAGCGGTCAGGGACCACCGATCAATACTGCGCCACCAACGGGGAAGAATCGGCTCCACCACCCTGCTGGGCATAGAGCCATAGACCATCTCAGTCATGGGGTACCGCCTGATATCTGCCTGTTTACTGCCATCAGCCCGAGTGTTCCCCCGGATCTGGGCCAAAGCTTAGCAATGATCCCGCGTCATGGCTAGAGGCAAGCCAGCTCAAACCCCAAGTTCCCAAGGTTTTCTCCGCCGGGGCTGCTTCATCTTTGTAAAAATACTCTCGTCCGGTGAATTTCTCGCAAGGAAAGAAGGGGCAAATGGCCCCTAGCCGTGCTCTCAAGGCCTAACCGCCAAGCACCGCCTGAACCTGCGCGGCAAAATCTTCGCCACGTTTCTCAAAGTTCGGATACTGGTCAAAGCTCGCCGCCGCAGGGGCCAAAAGCACCACCTCCCCAGCCTCGGCTTCTGCCGCAGCCAGCGCTACCGCATGCGCCATTCTCTCGCAAATTTCATAGGGAGTATCGCCCAGTTCCAGCGCAAAATCGCGGGCGGAATGGCCGATCAGATAGGCTTTGACGACCGAGCCCAGATGCGGCACCACCCCCTTGATCCCACCCTCCTTGCCCAGCCCCCCGGCGATCCACCGGATGCGGGGAAAGGCCTGTAGCGCCTTGGCCGCGCTATCCGCATTGGTGGCCTTGCTGTCATTGATAAAGCGCACGCCGCCCCGTTCGCCTACCAATTGGCTGCGATGTGGCAGGCCCGCAAAGCTGTGAAGCGCTTGCTCGATCAGTTTCGGCGCGATCCCAAGGCTGCGGACTGCGGCATAGGCCGCACAAGCGTTCTGGTGGTTATGCGCCCCCGGCAAGCCTGGCACAGAGCGCAGATCAATCGAGGTCACCTGCCGCCCCTTGCGCCACTCGCTCAAAAACCCCTTGCGCGCAAAGACCGCCCAGCCAAAGCCTTCCAGCTTTTGCCCCGAAGAAATACGGATCACCCGGTTATCATCGGCCCCTTCTGCAAGCTGATTGGCCAGAAAGCGCCCTTCCAGATCATCCACCCCGATCACCGCACGGTCCGGCCCGCCCTCAGCAAAAAGCCGGCGTTTGGCAGCGAAATAGCCGCCCATGCCATTGTGACGATCCAGATGATCGGGAGAGAGGTTGGTGAACACCGCGATATCCGGAGTCAGCGATCGGGCCAGCTCGGTTTGATAGCTCGACAGCTCCAGCACCACGACTTCGCCATCGCACGCGGGTTCGATATCCAGCACCCCGCGCCCGATATTTCCCGCCATCTGCGTGGGCCGCCCCGCGACCTCCAGGATATGATGGATCAATGCGGTGGTGGTGGATTTCCCGTTGGAGCCGGTAACGGCGATCACGCGCGGGCTGATGTCGAACTGATCCCAATCGGGCGTCGCAAAGCTGCGGAAAAACAGGCCGATATCATTGTCCACCGGGACACCGGCGGTCAGGGCTGCGGCGACCACGCGGTTCGGTTCGGGGTAAAGATGTGGAATGCCGGGGCTGACGATAAGTGCGGCCACGCCCTCAAACGCGCCGATGCGGGTCAGGTCCACGCAGGCAAAGCCCTCGGCCTCGGCGTTGGCGCGGGCCTCGGGGCTGTCATCCCAAAGCTTAAGCACGGCCCCACCCGCCGCCAACGCCCTTGCCGCGGCAAGGCCCGAGCGGCCCAGCCCCAGAACAGCAACGTTTTGACCGGAATAAGACGAGACGGGAATCATAGTGAAGCCTTTCTGATAATCGCTGTGCAGAATGCTTGTGACTGCCCCCGCTCGCAAGGGTGGGATTTTGCGGGGCCTCTCATTGCCTGCTGCCTTAGGCTCCAGACTCATTGATAATCAAAGCCAGAACAAGACGGTTGCTGC
>CALEMZ010000448.1 GCA_937910975.1 uncultured Pseudorhodobacter sp.
GCGTTGAGGCCACCTGCCCCGGTCTCGCCCTCGCCTCTCCGCGTGACGGGAACATGCGCGGCTCGCAAGCCTCCTTCCGCCACCCCGAAGGCTACGCCATCATGCAGGCCCTGATCGCCCGCGGCGTTATTGGCGATTTCCGCGCCCCCGACATATTGCGGTTTGGCTTCACCCCGCTTTTCATAAACGAATCCGATGTGGACAAAGCCATCGAAATCCTTGCCGACATCATGGCAAACACCCTCTGGGACCGCCCCGAATACAAAACCCGCGCGCGGGTCACGTGATGATACTCCCAACATCATCTTTGCAAAAATACTCATGCCCACTTGGCCATGAAAATCGCCCCACGGCACATGGCACCGTAACAATCCCCCTTTGCCAGCCCTCTGGCTGGGCCGCGTATTGGCGCAAAATTTCTGCCTTCAATGCCCTTAGCTGCCAGATTTCCGTTCACGCCGCGTAACCCCTGCCCACGCAGGCCAATTCCGTTTGAACCGATAAGGCACATGCCATGACCGAACCAAGATGCCCCGTAAACACCCCGCTCGACCCCGCCACCGATGGGGCTGAAATGTCCTTTGATGGCCGCATGTCTTACGGCGATTACCTCGCCATTGATACCATCCTTGGCGCGCAAAACCTTCGTACCGCCGCCCATGATGAAATGCTTTTCATCATCCAGCACCAGACATCGGAGCTTTGGATGCGGCTGGCGCTGCACGAACTCAATGCCGCACGCCTGTGCATCGCGGATGGCCGGGTGCGCGAGGCCTTCAAGATGCTTTCCCGCATCGCGCGTATATTTGAGCAACTCAATTCCGCCTGGGATGTGCTGCGCACCATGACGCCCTCGGAATACACCCGCTTTCGCGATGATCTCGGCCAGTCCTCCGGCTTTCAAAGCCACCAATACCGGCTGATCGAATTCGCCGTCGGAAACCGCAACGCAGCCATGCTGCGCCCACACGCGCATCGCGCCGATTACACCGCCCTTTTGCAGGCCGAACTTGCCCGACCCAGCCTTTATGATGAGGCGCTGCGCCATTTGCACCGCGCGGGGCTGCCTGTTCCCGAAGATGTGATCACGCGTGATCTCTCACAACCCTGGTCGGCGCACCCCGGCGTGCAAGCGGTGTGGGAAACTGTCTATCGCGATCCGGAAACTTATTGGGAAGCCTATGAGCTGGCCGAGAAACTCGTTGATTTCGAAGACTATTTTCGCCGCTGGCGCTTCAATCACGTCACCACGGTGGAGCGAATCATCGGCTTTAAGCGCGGCACGGGCGGCACATCTGGCGTGCAATATCTGCGCCGAATGCTAGAGGTAGAGCTGTTCCCGGAGCTTTGGCATCTGCGCACCACACTTTGACCGGCGAATTGGCTAATGCTTTATGGAATGACGTTGGGTTTCTGCACCAAACGGCTTTGACCCTCGATTTTCTTTGTTCTATCACTAAAATTAGTGAATGAAGCCGCCTTTTGCGGCAGGATAAGGGTATATGTAAATGCGTAGTTTCGGCTCCACCCCTAGCATCAAAGGCCTTTCGGTCGCCTTGGCCCTACTGCTTTCGGGTTGCGTCTCGCAGATGACAAGCACCCCCTCTGACTCGGCCGCCGCCGCGCGCACAGCCCCGGTTGAAAAGCCGGAAGCAGCCTATGTCGCGCGGATGGATGGGCCGCATGCCATCCCCGCCGTGCCGCTTGAGAAATTGCCCGACGCCCTGCGTCGCCAAGAGGTCGCCTATACCACCGACCGCCCTGCAGGCTCCATCATCATCCACCCCGGCCAGAAATTCCTCTATTTCGTAACCGGGCGGAACAAGGCCATCCGCTATGGCATTTCAGTTGGCAAAGCAGGGTTCGAATGGGCGGGCGAGGCTGTGGTTTCGGAAACCAAGAACTGGCCCACCTGGACCCCGCCAAAAGAGATGATCGAGCGCAGCCCAAAACTGGAAGAGTGGAAAGACGGCCAGCCCGGTGGGCCGACCAACCCGCTGGGGGCCCGCGCGATTTACCTGCTCTCGGGTGGGCGCGATTATGGCTACCGCATCCATGGTACGCCCGATTGGTGGTCGATCGGCAAAAACGCCTCCTCGGGTTGCATCCGCATGATCCAGCAAGACGTGATTGATCTTCACCAGCGTGTGCAACCGGGGGCCGCTGTGCTCGTACTCAATACCGATGGCTCCATGCCCAAAGGTCTGAAAGTTCCGCCACCACCAAAGCCCAAGAAGGTCGTGGTCACCGCGCCCGAAGTGCCAGAGTTGGTGATCAGAACCGTTTCCTATCAGCCACAAACCGCTGCGGCTGTAACCGCGACAAACGTGCCGCTGGTAGTAACGCCAACACCCACAAGCCCCTGAGGCATCCTGATCCGGGACATCAAAAAGGCGGGCCGATTCCGGTCCGCCTTTTTCGTTTCAGGCCCCCGGCGCCTCAGAATACCGGCGCCTCAGAAAATGCCATTCGCCCTTTGCAAGGCCCGCACATAGGCGACAATCGCTGCAACCTCCGCCTCGGAAACCCCCTTCACGGGCAGCATATTTCCAAAGCTCCAATGATGCGCGCGCACGCCATTGAGCACCGCTAAGTAAAACGCAGCGTCTCCGTGATGCGACGGCTCATAGATCTTATGCAAAAGCGGTGGGCCAGCGCCATCGACGCCCACACCGTTCACGCCATGGCACGCCGCGCAATTGGCAGCAAAAAGGACTTCCCCCGCCTGCGCCTCGCCTTGCAATTCTGGTACAACCACCGCGGCTATCGCGGCACCCGGTGCGGCATCAGGCCATTGTGACCAGACAGCCACCCCAACACCAAGCATCGCGGCACCAATTATCACCCGGTAGTTTGACGAAAAATCCAACATTTCAACAGCCCCGCATACATATCTCCCCCCCCTAAAGCCTTCCAGCAGGGGTAAGGCAAGCTCTCTATCGCGGCTATTCCCCAGCCAAGGCCCGCGCCACGGGCCTGTGCCCTGCCGCCCAATCCGCCGCAGCCTTGCCAAAAGCGGTGAACAAAGGGCGCGACACCGGGTCGGCCTCGGCATTCCATTCGGGGTGCCACTGCACCGATAGGGTAAACCCCAGCGCATCCTTGATATAAATCGCCTCAGGCGTGCCATCTGGGGCATGCCCATCAATCACCACCCGCTGCCCCGCCGTCCGAATGCCCTGCCCGTGCAGCGTGTTTGTCATCACCTCATCCGCGCCCATCAACCGCGCGAACACCCCCCCCGGCTGGAAGCGCACGACATGGCGTAGCGCGAATTTTTCCTCAATCGTGCCATCCGGCGGCATCCGATGGTTCATCCGCCCCGGCAAATCCCGTATCTCGGGGTAAAGCGAGCCACCCATGGCCACATTCACCTCCTGAAACCCACGGCAAATACCAAGAAAGGGCTGGCCCCGCGCCACACAAGCGCGCACCAAGGGCAAAGTAATCGCATCGCGGCAACGGTCAAAATCGCCATGCGCCGGCGTTTCATCCTCACCATATTCGGATGGATGCACATTCGGGCGCCCACCCGTCAACAAGAACCCGTCGCACAGTTCCAACAGCTCGTCCACGCTCACAAAATGCGGGTCCGAGGGGATGATGATCGGTAAACAGCCCGCCACTTTGGCCACCGCCTGGCTGTTCATCGTGCCTCCGGCATGGACCGGGTAGCTTTCATTCAGCAGGTTCATATTACCGATAATCCCCACAACAGGGCGGCGCGCGGCGGTCAGTGTCATCGGGCAATCCCGGCTAAGGCAAATGGCATGACGCTAGGATAGGCCATGACATGACAAAGGTGAAGACCCCGCAGTGCATCACAAATCCTTGATTTACCATCCCTCAAGCCCCCCTTATTTCGCGCAATCACGTCACTATTTCAAACATTGAGAATAGCATCAAAAGCTAATGTTTTACCTTATAAATGCAGTGTAGCATTATGAATTATAAGAAATTTATCCACGCCAACCTCAAAGGTAAAGCGCGTCTTCTTCGTCTCACAACTGGCCCGCACCAGTGGTTCGGTATAAAGCACATGCCATGTTTGCTGCCTGATGGGCCGGGGCTTGACGAAAGCGCGGCAGGTCAGCACCGCCACATTCGCGGCATGGTCCGGCGCGCGCACCGACGCATAGCGAATGGCCTCGCCCCCCGCCGCGCGCAGCGCATCCGCCAGCCTCAGGCAATCACTGTAATCCTGCGGTGCCATCCAATCGCCTTGCCCCGCCCAGTCCGGGGCGGTTAGGTCCAGTGCAAAAGGCGTCTGAATATCGGCCTGCACCGCCGTGTATTCAATCGCCCGGCGCGGCAGCGGAGTGCCCTCCGAGGCCCGGAAAAACCCCAGCGCCCCCCAGATCATCTCGCACAACGCCGTCAGCGGTGCCTCAGAGCCATACCAAACCCCCGGCGTGCGCCCGCGTCGCCGGAAACGCGAATCCCTCGGATAGCAGCCATAGCGAAACGGCGACCAGAATTGATAATCGAGATGCTGGCAGTCTTCCGGCACCGGGGGTTTGCTGGCCTCCAGCATCGCCTCCAGCACGTCATGTTCTTCAAATGTATCGACAATGCGGATGGTCGAGGATCGGTACTGCCCTTCGATAATCCGCCACAACCCTTTGGCGTAAGGCCTCAGCGCGCCCTCAAACGGGGGCACGCGCGGCGTCCAGATAGTTCATCACATCAATCAGCCCGGTGGCCTGCGCGATCAATTCCTTGGGCCGCCCGCCAAGGTCCGCGTTCGGGTTGGCCATCCAGCCACGGATCACCGCAGCCTCGCCCCCCGCAATCGCATCAAGCGCGCGAAACAGGCGGATCACACAAAGCGCCAATTCCAGCGGTTTGCCCTCAAGATCAAATCCGCCGCCCTTCATGCGACTGACGCTTGGCTCCGAAAGCCCGATCGCGCGGGCAAGCTCGCGCTGCGACAGGCCAAGCTCACGTGCGGCGTTGAACACCGCCTTCGCGGCGACACGGCCGGGGAAATGGCTTAGATCTGTTTTGGTCAGGGCTTGCGCGGTCATGGTGATTTCTCCTGAAACAATGTATAGCATAATTTCAGGAGAAATCAATAGAAACCACCCGGTCCGCAGCCCAGCGCCCCCGTGAACGGGTGCGGATGAGCGCGGGCGCGGGTTAAACCTTGTTAACAAAAAACGCGTTTTTGTTCTGTATCAATTGGTTATTAAAATCTCCGCGCGCATCCACTCACCGCGTTGAAAGTGCGCGCGTGGCCGCCATAATCCCGCCCTCACCATGCGGAATGCCAAGCACCTGCATCCCCGTCTCCATCACGGCCAACACCCCCAAGGTCATGTGGGCGTTCACATGCCCCATATGGGCCACCCGCAAGAAATTATGCCACGCCGGGTCCGGCAGCGCGGCCATGCCCAGCCCGATGCCCAACGTAACCCCAGCCTCGCGCTCGCACCACTCCCGCAGCCGTGTCGCATCCCCGCCGCCCATCCGCGCCGCCGTTACCGACCAGCCCCGATCTTCAGGCCGCGGCACATTCATCGCAAGCTCAGGGCTCCCACCAGACCAAGTATCAAACGCCGCCCAAACCGCCCCCGCCAGCGCCCGGTGCCGCGCCCAGGTGTTTTCCAGCCCTTCCTCCTCCAGCATCAACAAGGCCTCCGACAGCCCGTAAAGGTGATGTGTGGGGGCTGTGCCGCAGAAATACTGCCAGAACTCTGGCCCAAAGGCTCGCGGCTCCCAATCCCAGTAGGGCGTGCGCAGATCATTGCCCCGGCACCGCTCCCGCGCCTTGTCGGAAAACCACAAGATGCCAAGCCCCGGCGGCGTCATCAGCCCCTTCTGGCTAGCCGAAACCGTCAGATCCACGCCCCAGGCATCCATCCGGTATTCATCGCAACCAAGGCTCGCAATGCAATCTATCGCCAACAGGGCCGGATGCCCCACCGCATCCAGAACCGCGCGCAAAGCTGCCACGTCGGTCTTGATTGAACTCGACGTATCCACCTGCGTTGCCAGCAAAGCCTTTATCTTATGCCCGCGGTCAGCGCGCAAGGCGGCCTCCACCCGTGCCATATCGACCGGGCGTGAGGTGCCGAAATCCAGCACATCCACATCCACCCCCACTGCACGCGCCGATTCAGCCCAGCCGATGCCAAACCGCCCCACCGCCAGCACCAGCGCCTTGTCGCCCCGGCTGAACAGGTTGGAATTGGCTGCCTCCCAGGCTGCATGACCATTTCCGATGTAAATCGCACAATGCTGCGTCGTACCAGCCACCGCCCGCAAGCGCGGCCAGATGCCCGCCACCACCTCATATATCTCACCCCCATAGATATTTGGCGCCCCCCGATGCATCGCGCGCAACACCCGGTCGGGCATGGTCGAGGGACCGGGAATGGCAAGATAAGGGCGGCCATGGGCCAGCGAGACGGGGGATTTCATTGATGGCACCTTCTGTGCAAAGCTATTCCTCGAAGTGCTAGGCCCGGCGCGCGGCAAGGTCAACTGCCCCGATTAGACCCACCCCATCAAAGGCCCTACAAGGTCCGCCCAAGCCCTACGCCTTGCAGCCCCCCGGCAATCCGCGCTACACCAAAACCAACCTGTCCTTACCCCGGCCCCAGCGTGACCGAAGCTTCCCCCGCCAAACCTAACCCTTACCGTTCCTCGCGCCTTTTTGGGCGGTTGTGGTCGGGCTATCTGTACCGCTATCGCGGCATGATGGCGCTGGCCTTTTGCGTGATGATGGTGGAGGGCAGCACGCTCGGCGCGCTCAGCTACCTTCTCAAACCTCTGTTTGACAAAGTATTCAGCCAAGGCGGCGAGGATGCACTGCTATTGGTGGGCTTTGCCATTTTGGGCCTTTTTGTGCTGCGCGCGATTACCTCCATTATCTCCAAGACCCTTCTGACGACCATCGCGCAGCGCTCTTCCTCAGCGATGCAGGTGGACCTGTTGCGCCATATCCTGACGCTGGATGCTGGCTTTTTCCAAACCAACCCACCCGGTGCGCTGATAGAGCGGGTTCAAGGCGACACCCTTGCCGTGCAGGGCGTCTGGTCCACAATCATCACCGGGGTCGGGCGCGATACGATCTCTTTGATCGGGCTGTTTGCTGTGGCGCTGACGATTGACCCGGTCTGGACACTGGCGGCCCTGATCGGCGCGCCCCTGCTTATCGCGCCCGCACTGGTGATCCAGCGCTATATCCGCCGCAAGACTGCGGCAATGCGCAATGAGGCCGGCCACCGCGCCACCCGGCTCGATGAGGTGTTCCACGGAATTCAGGCGGTAAAGCTCAACCGGATGGAGAGCTATCAGACCTCGAGATTTGAGGCGATCGTGAACCGCATCGTACATGCCGAGATCCGCATGGTGGTCGGGCGCTCCACCCTACCCGCATTGATCGACGTGATCACCGGCATCGGGTTTTTCGCAGTGCTGATGCTGGGCGGCGCACAGATTCTCGAAGGCGAACGGACCATCGGCGATTTCATGGCCTTTTTCACGGCGATGGCCCTGACGTTCCAGCCCCTGCGCCGCCTGGGCGATATGGCTGGCTTTTGGCAAATTGCAGCGGCAAGTCTGGAGCGGCTGTTCCAGCTGTTTGATACCCAACCCGCAGCCCGCCCCCATGCCAGTGCAAAGCTTGCCCATCCGGGGCGCGCCCCGCAAATCGTGCTGTCGGATGTGAATTTCAGCTATAATGAGACCCCGGTGCTGCGGGGCCTGAGCTTTACGG
>CALEMZ010000449.1 GCA_937910975.1 uncultured Pseudorhodobacter sp.
CCGCCATACGCCCCGATAAACGATGCGCCACTGCCATCTCGGTGGGATCATTGCTGTCCACAAGCAAAATAGCGTGGAAATTGCCGTCTCCGACATGGCCAAGGATCGGGCCGGGAATGGGGCTTGCGGCAATATCAGCGCGGGTTTCCTCAACCGCCTCCGCCAGCCGCGAAATTGGCACGCAGACATCCGTCACCAAAGCCGTGGCACCGGGGCGCAGCGCCAGAATGGCCGGATAGGCATTGTGCCGCATTTTCCACAGCTTGTTGCGGTCCTCGGTGGCCTTGGCCCAGTCAAACCCGGTGCAGCCCAGATCAGCGGCAATCTCGCCAAAGCGCTCGGTCTGTTCCTGCACCCCGGCGGGGGAGCCGTGGAATTCCACCATCAGTTGCGGCTCTGCCGTCATGTTGGTGCCGGCGAATGCATTGCAGGCCACCACCGTCGCCTCGTCCAGAAACTCGATCCGTGCCATCGGGATGCCGCTTTGGATGGTGGCAATCACGCAATCTACGGCATCCGCGATGCTGGGAAAGGCGCAGACCGCCGCTGAGACCGCTTCGGGCTGGCCGTAAAGCCGCAAGGTCAGCTCCGTCGTCAGGCCCAAAGTTCCCTCGGAGCCGACAAAAAGCGCAGTCAGATCATAGCCCGCCGAGGATTTCGGGGCCGAAGTGCCGGTGCGGATGGTGCGGCCATCGGCCAACACGACCTCCAGCCCCAGCACGTTGTCGCGCATCGTGCCATAGCGCACTGCCGTGGTGCCTGAGGCACGCGTGGCTGCCATCCCGCCAAGCGTGGCATTTGCCCCCGGATCAACGGGAAAAAACAGGCCCGTGTCGCGCAGGTCTTGGTTCAGCTTTTCACGGGTGATGCCGGGCTGCACCACGCAAAGCATGTCTTCGGGATAGACGGCAAGCATCTGGTCCATTTGTGAAAAATCTACGGTCACCCCACCTTTGAGCGCCAGTGCATGCCCTTCGAGCGAGGTACCAGCCCCCCAGCCGATCATAGGCACGCCATTGGCTGCGCAAATCTGCGCGATCAACGCGACCTCTTCGGTGCTTTTGGGGAAGACGACCGCATCCGGTAGCCCGCCGCTGATATGGCTTTCGGATTGCCCATAATGCGCAAGCACCGCCGTATTCCGGCTAAAGCGCGGGCCAAGGCGATGGGCCAATTCGGTGAGGGTGGGTTCCAGGTTCATGCTGTCTCCGGCAAGTTTGCGCCACGGTAAAGCATGGCGCTTTGCAGGGGAAGGGCGCTAGCGTTTCAATGCCGCCAAAGCCGGCGCCAAATCGCCATATCCGGTAAAACGGCGCTCATAGGCAAGGCCAAGGCGG
>CALEMZ010000450.1 GCA_937910975.1 uncultured Pseudorhodobacter sp.
GCCGTGAGGTGAAACCCGAATTGGCCGAGGTGCGACCGGGCCGTTTTGTGGCCTGCCACCTCGTCACAGTCGATAATAATAACAGTACCGCCGGATCAACCGGAGGGTCAGAGGCAACAGAGCACAATCAACAAGGAGAACCAATAAAATGAAAATGAAATCTGTCCTTCTGGGCGCGGCCTGCGCATTTGCCTTTGCGCCTGCCGCCGCCTTTGCCGAGCGTGGCGCTGATGGCCATGTTAACGTGATCTATTGGCAAGCTGCCTCCATCCTCAACCCGTTCCTGTCGGGCGGCACCAAGGATGTGGAAAGCGCCTCGATGATCCTGGAGCCGCTGGCCCGCTATGATAGCAAAGGCAATCTCGTGCCTTATCTGGCCGAAGATATCCCGACGCTGGCCAATGGCGGCGTGTCCGAGGATCTGACCACGATCACATGGAAGCTGAAGTCCGGCCTGCTGTGGTCTGATGGCTCGCCCGTCACCTCTGCTGATGCGGTCTTTACCTATCAGTATTGCACCCATCCCGAAGGCGGCTGCGCGCAGTTGTCCAAATATGAGGGCGTAACCAACGTTGAGGCGCTGGACGATCTGACGATCAAAGTTACTTTCGGTGCTGCGCAGCCAAACCCCTACGGCCCGCTGGTCGGCGGACAGTCCCCGATCTTGCAAAAGGCACAGTTTGAAAACTGCCTTGGCACCAAAGCGTCTGAGTGCACCGAGCAGAACTTCAACCCGATCGGCACCGGCCCGTTCAAAGTGGTTGAGTTCAAAACCAACGACGTGATCTCGCTGGAAGCCAACCCGAACTACCGTGACCCGGCAAAGCCGCGCTTTGCCACCATGACCTTCAAAGGCGGCGGCGATGCCGAAGCGGCTGGCCGTTCGGTTCTGGAAACCGGTGAGTTTGACTATGCTTGGAACCTGCAACTCGCGCCTTCCGTCATCCAGGGCATGGTTGCAGCTGGAAAAGGTAAGGCACTGTCTGCTTTCGGCACATTGGTCGAGCGGATCGAGATGAACCTGACCGACCCGTCGCCAAACCTGCCCGAAGGCGAGCGTGCGACCGCCATGCATCCGCACCCGATCCTATCGGATATCCGTGTGCGCCAAGCGCTTTCTATGGCAATTGACCGCGAAGTGCTGGTCGAGATTGGCTATGGCCAGGCTGGTCGTCCGACCTGTACCATCGTACCTTCGCCGGAGCTTTATGCCTCCAAGGATCAGTCCTGCTTCACGCAAGACATTGAAGGCGCCAAGGCACTGCTGGAAGAGGCCGGCTGGACGGTTGGCGCGGACGGTGTGCGTGAAAAGGATGGCATGAAGCTGAAGCTTCTGTACCAGACCTCCACCAACGCCGTGCGTCAGGATTTCCAGGCGCTCATCAAGCAGTGGTGGTCGGAAATTGGCGTGGAAACCGAGCTGAAGAACATCTCCGCTTCGGTCTTCTTCGGGTCGGATCCGGGTTCGCCCGACACGTTCCCGAAGTTTTATGCTGATGTGGAAATGTATGCCAACAACTTCGATGGCACCGATCCGCAAAGCTACCTTGCAGGCTATACCTGCGACAAGGCTCCATCTCCGGCGAACCAGTGGCAGGGTGAAAACATCAACCGTTTCTGCGATCCGGCCTATGACGCGCTCGTCGCCGAATTGGCTCAGACCGGTGATATGGCCAAGCGCGGCGAACTGGCTGTGAAGATGGCAGAAATGCTGTCCACCGAAAGCCACACCATTGTCCCATTGGTGGACCGTGGCCGGGTTTCGGCCCATGCCAATTCGCTTGGTGGCGTAATCTTGAACACTTGGGATTCCGAACTGTGGAACGTGTCTGACTGGTATCGCATCAAGTAAGCGACCACTGGACGAAACATTGGGTGGCCCGGCGGTGCCGGACCACCCCTCCCTTTTGCAGAGATATGAACTGAGGCGCTGCTCATGCTGACCTTTACGATCCGCCGCTTGCTCATGGCCATTCCCACGCTTTTGTTCATCTCTTTGGTGATATTCCTGATCTTGGAACTTGCCCCCGGTGATCCGCTCGCGGATATGCCGTTGACCATTCCGCCCGAAGTACGCGAGAAAATTCGCCTCTCACTGGGTCTGGGCCAGCCAGTCCATGTTCGCTATGGGCTATGGCTTTACAATCTTTTCGTGACAGAGCCACTCTATTGGTTCGACGCGATGTTCCACACCAGCTATGCCGACGGCGCACAGCGCATCATCAGCTTCCAGACTCGCGGCCCGGTGTTTGACACCATCGCTGAGCGTGTCCCGCAAACCTTGCTAGTGGTGGGCATGGGCTATTTGGTGGGCACGCTGATCTCGCTGCCCATTGGCATCATCTCAGCCTATAAACAGTATAGCTGGTTTGACCAGCTCGGCACTTTCATCTCCATGGTCGGGTTTTCGGTACCTACCTTTGTGACCGGGGTGTTTCTTATCATTGTCTTCTCTGTGCTCATGCCAACTGACAGTATGTTCTGGCTGCCCTCAATCTATGATACCACCCTTGAGGTCACGGATTGGGCAAGCTTCGTCAAGCAATTCAAACAGATGGCCATGCCGGTCTTTGTGCTCGCGCTGTATCAGGCAGCCCAGGTCAGCCGCTATATGCGCGCCTCGATGCTTGATAACCTCAGCCAGGATTACGTGCGCACCGCCCGCGCCAAGGGCCTCAGTGAGCGGGTCGTGTTGCTCAAACATGTGTTGCGCAACTCCCTGATCCCGGTGGTCACGGTCATTGCGCTAGGGGTGCCTTCGGTGTTCACTGGGGCAATCATCACCGAGAACGTGTTTAAGGTGAACGGCCTTGGCCAGCAATTGCTGCTCTCTATCCAGGGCAACGATGCACCAATGGTGCTGACCATCTCTTTCATCTTCGCCATTTTGATCGTGCTATTCAACCTGATTGCCGACGTGCTTTACGGCATTCTGGACCCGAGGATCCGCTATGACTGATAACACCATCGACCTAAAAGCCGCCAAACCGCGCAACCATTGGTGGGATGTCTGGGATCAGTTCCGCACCCATAGGGGCGCGCTGCTGGGCATGGTTATCTTTGCGATCATCGTACTTGGTACGCTCTTCGGCCCGTTCATCTGGGATTTGGATCCGAAGTATATCAACATCCGGTCGCGCGAGCTTAGCCCGAGCTTTGCGCATCCCCTTGGCACCGATCAATTGGGCCGCGATATGCTGGCACGACTGTTTGCGGGCGGGCAGATCACCATCGCCGTGGGCATGACAGCCATGGCACTGTCGTTGTTTCTTGGTACGCTTGTTGGCGTGTTGGCTGGCTACTTCAAGCGGCTCGACGGTGTTTTGATGCGCTTGACCGATTTGTTTCTGGCCTTGCCGCTGCTGCCACTCCTGCTGCTGATGGTCATGCTGTTCCGCGAGCCTTTGGTGCTGTCCTTCGGGCCGGAAGGTGGGATTTTCATCCTGATCGTATTCGCCATTGGAATCACATCCTGGATGCATACCGCGCGGATTGTGCGCGGCGATGTACTGGCGCTCAAGGAGCGGGAGTTCGTACTGGCCGCGCGTTCCATCGGCACACCGCCGCGCCGAATGATCCTGCGCCATATCTTGCCAAATGTAATGTCCCCCATCATGGTTTCGGCCACCTTGGGCGTGGCCAATGCCGTAATCACTGAAAGTGCGCTGTCCTTTCTCGGCCTCGGCTTCCCGCCGGATTTCCCAACATGGGGGCGGCTGTTGAATGACGGCCTGCCCTATATCAACCTCTCGCCTGAGCGGGTGATCTGGCCCGCCATCGCACTTTCGGCACTGGTACTGTCGATCAACTATATCGGCGACGGTCTGCGCGACGCGCTTGATCCGCGTATCCGGGGCCGCTAAAGCGAACACCCCAAGGCAAGGCCGCTGCAAATAAGGCAGATCCTCCATCGCGCAGCAAAGGCCCGGAACCGTGTTCCGGGCCTTTGCGTTTCGCGGGTTGCCTTCCCAACCTCACCCCCACATCAGAATATTGTTCCGCACAACAAAGGGTCAACTCGAATTGCCCCTATTGATCTTTGATCCCGCCGCCTTCACATGGAACTTTATTCCATTTTGGAGCCCCCTATGTTCGAAACTCTCGGCTTTGAAACCCTTACCCCGCGCGAGGCATCCGTGATCCTCGGTCTCGGTATTGGCCTTTTGTTCGGCGCACTCGCCGAGATCACTCGTTTTTGCCTGCGCCGCGGTCTTGTGGGCACCCCGGAGGAGCGTAAGCCCGCGCTGGCGCTTTGGCTTACCGCCCTTGCGACCGCTATCCTCGGCAGTCAGGGTGCGGTTGCCATGGGCTGGATCGACTTTTCTGAGCACCGCCTGTTGACCCCGGACCTGCCCTATGTCGCGATTGCAATCGGTGGGTTGGCCTTTGGTGTGGGCATGGTGCTGACCCGTGGTTGCGCCTCACGCCTGACGGTTCTGACCGGCACAGGCAACCTACGTGCGCTAAGCGTTTTGACCCTTTTCGCCATCACCGCCCATGCCACGATGAAAGGCCTGCTTGCGCCGCTGCGCACCGGATTGGGCGAAATTACCTTGCCTTTGGGCGATGCGATCTCACTTGCCTCTTTGCCCGGTGGCGCATCGCTGGTTGCGGGGCTTCTGGCCGCTGGCGCCCTCACCTATGCGCTCATGGCCCGGCTGCCCATCACCCAACTTGCTGCTGGCGTGGCCATCGGCGCGCTTGTACCTTTGGCCTGGGTCGGCACCGGCTTCGTGCTCTTGGATGAGTTCGACCCCATCGCGATGGAAAGCCTGTCTTTCACCCTGCCTCTGTCTGACACCTTGTTCTGGGCTATCGCCTCTACTTCTATCACCGCAGGCTTTGGGATCGGACTTTTTGGCGGCTCCATCATCGGCGCAGCGCTATCCTCGCTCGCCTCCGGGCGCTTCAAGTGGCAAAGCT
>CALEMZ010000451.1 GCA_937910975.1 uncultured Pseudorhodobacter sp.
GGTGAGATGGAATCCCACATCAGCCGGACCCGCCCCCCTTCCCCAGCCGCGCCCCAATCTCAAAAGCCCCCCCCCCCGGCCAGCCCCGCGCCATGAAACGTCGGAAATCCACGTCCAAACCCATATTACCAGCACACTTTAGCGCGACTTTTGCCCAGATATTGCCCCCAGCAACTCATTTGGCGTGACATTTCCTCCCTGCTTTCGCGAAAACTCCTCTTGAGCCAAGCCAAACAACCGCCTAGCTTTCACGGGTCAGCAGGGCGACCAACTTCGCCTGCACTGTCCAACAGATGAGGAAAAAATGAAAACCAAAAACAAAATGATGATCAGCGTGGCTTTGGCCTTGGCCCTGCCTGTAACCGCAGCTTACGCCGCAGACCCTGACCTGATCGTTTTCGACTGGGCCGGATTTGAAGATGAGAACCTGATCAAGGGCTACGTTGAAAAACATGGCCAACTGCCCACTTATGCCTTCTTTGGCGATGATGATGAAGCTTTCCAGAAAGTCGCTTCCGGCTTCAGAGCCGATGTCGCACATCCTTGCTCGCAGATGGTGTCGAAGTACCGCGATGCTGGCCTGATCGAGCCTTGGGATACAAGCCGCATCCCGAATTTCGGTGAAATCGCGCCGCGCTTCCTGAACTCCAGCATTTTCAAGGATGATACCGGCGTTTGGTATATCCCTACCGATTACGCCTATACGGCGACCGCGTGGAATACGGCCGATGTTCCGGCCGAAGATGTGGCTTCCTTGCAGGTGTTCCACAATCCGAAATATGCAGGCCGGATCTCCTTGCCTGACAACACCGATGACGTCTGGGCATTGTCTTTGCTGGCCACCGGCGTCACCGATTGGACCAATGTTACGGAAGAGCAGTTTCAGGCCGCAGCAGCTTGGCTGCGGGTTGCGCATGAAAATGTGGTCGCCTATTGGGCCGACCCGTCGGAGCTGTCACAGCTGATGGCTGGCGGGCAGGTTCAGATTGCCTGGTCGTGGAACGATTCCATCGCTTTGATGCGTGAGGAAGGCTTCCCCGTTGGCTTTCAACGGCAGGCAACCGAAGGGTCCTCCAGCTGGTTCTGTGGCTATGTGAACTTCAAGGACTCGCCCGGTTCGGAAGACAAGGCCTATGACTTCATCAATGCATGGCTTGATCACGGCTCTGCACGCGGGTTGCTGGATGGTTTTGGCTATGCCCATGCCAATGACGCAGCCATGGCCAACATCCCTTCCGAAGATCTGGTGGCGGCCGATGTAAGCCCGATCGACACCATTTTGCTGGCCCAGACTCCGATCAGTTCCACGATGCGTGACCGGATGCTGGAAGAGTTTGAGAAGATCAAGGCAGGCTTCTAAGCCTATTGAACCTCACTTGCTCGGGTGAAAACTCGGGCAAGTGAAATCGGGCGCGCATCTATATACCGCATTGAGGCTCTGTTGCACAAATCAGCTTCATGTCGAGCTTCCTCTCCCTTTAACTGACTCTTCCAACACGTTGCGTTTGCGGCGCGCCAAGGGACGTAAAGCGGTTCAGGATTGCTGCCCTGATCTGCAGTTTGACCCCTTGCCTGTCGAAGCCGCGCGGCATCACTCGCTCACCGAGCAACTTGAAGCAGCGCATTGAAAAGGGCATGGCAACCCGCGTTGAAGTCGATGCGCCGCTCGCGACAGGGGAAGGGTGTTGATTTCCACGCAGAAGTGAGTCGGGTTTTTCATCGAGAAGTGAGCCACCTTTAGGTTATGTTTCTTGGTTCTTGCTGGGGTCAAGACATTACTGGCCTCCTTCCTCTTTGTGGCGGCTGCTGCCGAGCTTGGGACAGGATTGGCACGGCCACTTCAAAGGCTGGGGCACCCTGTTCCATCAGGTCGGTGGCAGCCTGAGCCATGCCATACATTTTGAGGCTGCGGAGCATAATAATGATAGCGCCGCTGGCGGGATCATGACGCATAGCGGCCTCCGGTAGTTTGGGCACGCAGGCCGTCACAGCGTTCTACATTGGCCTTTGGCTCTCGGCGAAGGATCAAGGCCTGTGGGGTGTCCCCTCTCGTGCATGTAAACATACACAGCCAGGCAATGGATATTTGGTCCGTCATTCTTTGAGCTACCCCCCGAAATTCGGACACTGACGTAAGCTGCGATTTGTTGTCTTTTGATCTTCAACACGAAGGAGATCGACGATGTCGAAACGGAAGCGACATCACCCAGAGTTTAAGGCCAAGGTCGCGTTAGATGCGCTGAAGGGCGAGGAGACGGTCAGTGAGTTGGCCAGTCGGTTTGGCGTGCATCCGACCATGATCCACCAATGGAAACGGGCTTTGCTTGAGGGTGCATCAGGCGTGTTCGAGCGTGGTAGCCGGAAAGCACCTGAAGTCGACCAAGAGCAGGTGA
>CALEMZ010000452.1 GCA_937910975.1 uncultured Pseudorhodobacter sp.
GCTCCAGTGTGTACCTATCTGCCATGAAACGCTCTGCCGTCTCTCGCAAGAGCCTAGCCTCTTGCGAGGGAATATCAAATCCAATCATCTTGTCGCCCTCCTCAAAGCCCAAGCACTTGACTAGCGAGGATGCCCCGCTGAATTTCATTGCTGCCACCATAGATTGACAGCTTGCGCCAATTGAGAAACTGATAGGCTATGTTCTCAAACGGTTCTTCAACGCAAGGGCTTTCTCGCTCGGGCAACATGGCAGGCCCAGCCACGTCCAGCATTAATTCAGTAAGGCCCTGCTGAATTTCCGTACCCCGTATCTTAAGCAGAGATGCCTCAGCCCCAATCCGCTCGCCTGCTTCAGCTGCTGCCAGGAGCCGCAAAGTAAACGCCTCAATCGCGATCACATCAATCTCGAAGACTGCCAGTTCTGCTACGATCGCCGGATCATTGACCCGCCCATTGGCGTCAGCCATGTCCCGCACGCGCTGCAACAGGTGCTTCGACCGGCCAATTCCGCCGATCCCAAGCCTTTCGTGTTCTAGCAGTGTCTTAGCATAGGTCCACCCCATGTTGATCTCCCCCACAACCATCTCATCGCTGACAAACACTTCTTCCAGGAAAATCTCGTTCACCTCTTCGGTGCCATCCATAAGCCGGATTGGTTGGCACGATACACCGTCTGATGCCATATCGACCAACACCATCGAAATCCCTCCCTGTTTCTTCGCCTCGGGATCAGTCCTAACCAGGCAGAAGATCCAGTTGGCGAATTGCGCATAGGTCGTCCAGATCTTGGAGCCAGATAGCTTCCAGCCTCCATCACAGCGCTTGGCCCGCATCCGGAGAGAGGCGAGATCCGACCCGGCCCCCGGTTCGCTAAAGCCCTGGCACCACCAGTCCTCCCCCGACAATATCCGCGGCAAGAATCGCACCTGTTGCGCCTCGCTGCCAAATCGCATCAGGATTGGCCCAATCATCTTGAGGCCAAAACCCGGTAGAGGCGGCGTGTGTAAGCGAAACATTTCCTCATCTGCTATCAGCCGCTTGCGTGCCGACCACCCCGGACCGCCGAACTCGACCGGCCAAGCCGGGGCCACCCAGCCCTTTTCATAGAGGCTGCGATGCCACCGCGCGAAATCTTCGCGCGTCAAAGGCGCTCCCTGCGCAACCTTGTCTCGCGTCTCAGAATGCAGTTTTTTCGTGACAAAATCTCGGAGCTCGGCCCGAAAGCGCTCATCCTCTGCATTGTTAAGAAGGTCACTCATTTCGTATCCTCCTTTTTAACAATGAGGGCATCGACCATAACGCAACCTTCACCCTCCGGCAAGACAAGCAGTGGGTTGATATCGATGCTATCGATCTCATCCGCATTGGCAACGGCAAGTTGTGACAAACGCAAGACAGTCTCTTCCAGCGCACCCCTGTCCGCCACCGGGCTACCGCGGAAGCCCGCCAGCAGGTCCCCCAATCGGGTTTCGTTGATCATCTCCACGACATCACGGCGTGACAGAGGAGCACGTCGCAGCGCTACATCGTTCATCAGTTCGGTCATTATACCGCCCACACCCAAGACAACCATGGGCCCAAACACAGGATCGTTCTGAAAGCCAAGAATCACCTCGACTCCACCCTTGACCATCTTCTGCACCAGGAAATGCGCTGGAGCACCGTTCAGGGTCTGACTGCTGAGTTGCGCGCTCAGGAACGCAAAGGCTTCGCACACTTCCTCGGGCGTAGAGAGACCCAGGCGCACCAGCCCGGCTTCGGTCTTGTGCTCAAAATTATCAGCCAGTCCCTTCATTACTACCGGATAGCCAATCGTCTCGGCCGCCTTCAGGGCAGAGGCCTCGCTCGTCACCAACGCCTCTTCAACCATCGGTATACCAAAAGCCGCCAGCGCAACTTTCGCAGCATGTTCCAAAATGTTTTTTCCATGCCCAGTCAGATAACGACGTAAAGTCGCGCCAACATCGGCCTCAACCGGCGCCTCACGGCCCCGCTCTCTGCGCTCATGATAGTCGATGAAACGTTTCAACGCCCGCAACATCGGCTGACTACCTCGGAACACTGGCACCGATCCGTCTTCAACAAGCTTAGTGTAGCCCGATTCGACGACTTTACCACCATCATAGACCGCGATCACCGGTTTACTTGTGGTCTTTGCCAACT
>CALEMZ010000453.1 GCA_937910975.1 uncultured Pseudorhodobacter sp.
GACAGTTTGGCCAACCGCGCAGCTTTGTTCGGCTTGGGATTTTTTGTGCTGGCGGTGCCATTGAGCCTGCTTTCGGCAGGTTCGGTGTTCAACCCGATCAACCGTTTGGCCGAAGCTGTGGGGCGGCGCGGCCCACGTGATTTGCGCCCCGTGCGCCACCCCACCCCGCGTGAGCTTGCGCCTTTGGTCGGCGCGCTGAACGGGTTTGTGGCGCGGTTGCGCGGGGCGTTATCGCAGACCGAAACCTTTATTGCCGAGGCCGCGCATCACATCCGCACGCCACTTTCCACCGTGCGCACCGAGGCCGAGATTGCGCTGCGCCAATCCAACGATGAGGCGACACGGGTGCGTCTGCGCTCGATGATCCGAGGGGTGGAAACCAGTGCACGCTCGGCCAGCCAGCTTTTGGATCATGCGATGGTGCTGTACCGTTCAGACCAGTTGGAGCGGGTGGAGGTGGACCTTTCGGCGGTGGTGCGCAGCGTGGCGCGGGCCTTTGAGCCAACGGCAGAGTTGAAGGAGCTGGCCCTGGTGGTTGAGGGCGACGGGGTGCCGATGCTGACCCAGGGCGACCCGCTGTTGATCGAAAGCGCGCTGCGCAATCTGGTGGATAATGCGATCAAATATTCTGATGTGGAAACCGAAGTGCGGATCACGCTGTCGCAGGCGGATGGCATGGTGATGGTCGAGGTGTTTGATCAGGGGCGCGGGCTTTCTGGGGCCTCGGTGGCCGAATTGACCAGCCGTTTTACCCGCGGGGGCAATGTGGCGGATGTGGTAGGGTCGGGCCTTGGGCTGACGATTGTGACGGAAGTTGCGACAGCCCTTGGCGGGCGGTTTGAATTGCGGCAACGCGAAATGGGGGGCACATGCGCCAGTTTATCCTTGCCGCAGCTTTGAGCTTTGGCGCCTGCATGGCGCAGGGATTTGAGGTGGAGGACCGCCGGGTATTCGGCACAGGAACCAGCGTGGAAATCGCTGTTCTGTCCACCACCGACACCGAGATTTTCGCGCCTTTGATCGAGGCGTTTCTGGTGCGGCGCCCGGAGTTGCGCTTGCGCTATGTCGTGGCCTCAAGTCAGGAGGTTTATCGCGCGATCCGTGATGAGGGGGCGCAGTTTGATCTGGTAATCTCCTCGGCGATGGATTTGCAGATGAAGCTGGCCAATGATGGTTTCGCGGCCGCTTATGCATCGGATGCAGTGGCGGGCTTGCCGGGCTGGGCGCGTTGGCGTGACCGATTGTTCGGTTTTGCGCTGGAGCCGGTGGTTCTGCTGGCCTCGCGGCGGGCGATGGAGGGGCTGACGATGCCGCGCTCCCGGCGGGATTTGATTGACCTGCTGCGTGCCAATCCGGGCCGGTTTGACGGGCGTATAGCGACCTATGATCCGCATGTCTCAGGCGCAGGCTATCTGTTTGCCACCCAAGACGCGCGCCAAACCGATGCGTTTTGGCGTTTGGCCGAGGTGATGGGGCGGCTGAACGCGCGGCTTTATTGCTGTTCCGGCGATATGATTGACGATCTGGAAAGCGGCAAGCTGGCGCTGGCCTATAATGTGGTGGGCAGTTACGCGATGACGCGCCTGCCCGATGCGCCCGATATTGAAGTGATTGAGCCGGAGGATTTCACCGTGGCCCTGTTGCGCACAGCTTTCATTCCGGTGGGGGCCGAGCAGGCGGCACTGGGCGGCGCGCTGTTGGATTTCATGCTGGGCCCAACGGGGCGGGCTTTGATTGACGGGGTGGCGGATTTGCCGCCGCTTGATCAGACTGCCCTGCCGCCGCATCTGCGCCCCATTCGGCTTGATCCGGGGTTGCTGGTGTATCTGGACCGGATCAAACGGCAGAATTTTTTGGGCGAATGGGATGCGGCGATGACGCAGCCGTAACGCGCGCGGGGGAGGTCGGGCAGGAGGAGCGTTGAGCGTGCTGGATGAAAGGCAGTGATTTTCATTGAGGTTTGAACGAAAATGCCTAGCGGCGTTTGCGTTTATGCCCGGCCAGCAGGGCGGCACCGATGATGAGGGCGGCTCCGAGGAAGAGGCTGAGGCTGGGAACCTCATGGAAGATGAAATAGCCCACCGAGACCGAGAGGATCAGCGAGGAATAGCCCAAGGGCGCGATCACCCCGGCCTCGGCCCAGTAATGTGCGCGCATGAAGCAAAACTGTGCGGTTTGGGAGAAGAGGCCGACAGAGAGCAAAACCGGCCATTGCGCGCCGGGGGATTGCCAAAAGAGGGCGGCGGGAAGGGCACTGAGCATAGCAAGGCCTGCTGTTTGCCAGATCATTTGGGCCAGCGGATCCTCATTGCGCATCCGCCGCAGGATGATGACGGCGAACGTGCCCGCGATCACGGACACAAAGAGCGCGGCCAGCCCTAGGGCGGAGCCTGCGCCGAGGCTGGCCGGATCGGTCGCGATGACAATGCCGACAAGGCCGATACCTCCGGCCAGCCATTGTTTGGGGTGGATGCGTTCGCCAAGGATCAGCGCGGCCAGTGTCATCATCAGCAAAGGCCGGGTAAAATTAACGGTGGTGAACAGGGCGAAGGGCAATTTGGCCACGCCAAAATAGCTGCCAGTCATGGCGAGCGTACTGAGAAGAATGCGGAGAATCTGAAGGCCGGAGTGGGTGAGCGGCTTAACGCCGCCCTTGTAGATGACGAAGGGCAAAAGCACGGTGAGGCCCACAAGTGCGCGCATCAGAACAACCTGTGACGCGGGCAGCCCGACGCCGAGCGATTTCACGATGGCAAGTGCCCAGATGTTGAAGCTCATATCCGTAAGCAGCCACACAGCACCGCGCAGGTTATCGCGGGCGGGGCCTGTGTCAGGCGTGGTGTGGGGGGGGCGTGAGCCGGGGAATGATCGCCATGCTAGCGTTGCGGGGCCACAAGGTTGGCCATCAGGCGGAAGGCACCGGGCACCAGCGCTTCCATCTGCACATGCAAGATCAGGGCGCAGTGATGGTGCTGGCCCGCGCCGATCCGGGCTGAAAGCAGCGCACCTTTGTGCGGAGCCTCATCCGGGTCGGCCATTTGTAGCAGGGCCTGATAGGCGGGGGACCAGCTTTTGGCAAAATAGAGACCGCGTTCTTTGACCCACCCTTTCCAATCTTGCGGGGTGATGCGGTTGGGCGCGTTCAGGACCGAGTGATCGGGGAGCAGATGGGTGACGCTGGCCGTTTCATCCGTGACGCGGTAGCGCAGGCTTGGCTTACCGATTTCCAGCGGGGCGGGGGCGGTGTGTTGGGCGTCCCAATTGTCCCACGGGCGGTGATAGAGGGTGAGGAGCGTGCCACCTTTGCGCACCCATTCATGAATGGCGGGCATGAGCGGGGCGAGGGCTGGACGAAAGCGCAGCGCAAATATGCCGATGACGAGGCTGTCAAATCCGGCCAGCCCGCTGGGCGTGAGGGCCTCATCCTCCAGCGTGGTTACATCGGCCCCCATGGCGCGCAGCCAATGGTCCACCCGGTCATTCCCGCCGCCGATATAGGCGATGCGGGCTGGGGCAAGTGCCACCGCGGCCACGCGCAGGCGCAAGGTAGCAGGGCTGGGATGGATCAGCGGGCCGGTGTGGGGGTGGTTGATATGGGTAACGGTTTGGGCGGGCTTGCCGTTGAGAGTGACGGGGAGGGTTTCCAGCCCCGGCGTGGGGGCGTGGGGTGTCAGGATCGCGCCATCGGGCGTGATTTGCAGCGCCCAGCCTTTGGGAGGCGTGAGGGTGGCCCCTCGGCTGAGGCGCAGGGCGAGGGGCGAGGGTGCTGTGGTGTTTAGGAAGGCTGCGCGCGGTTCCACGCTGGCCTCAACGGCGGGCAGGGTGAGGAGTTGGCGCTCAGTGGGCAGATCAATGCTGACGGAGGAGCCGCTCAGCGTAAGGGTTACGCGGGCGGCGACGGGCCCTTGGGGCGCATGGGCGTGGTGGGTCATGGGAAAGGGATTGAAGGCAGAGGCATCGGCGGGCAGCATGATGGTGGTATCCGTCGCGGTCCAGCCTTGTGGAAGGAGCCATTTTGCGCTTGCGATCAAGGGAGTAGCGGGTGGGAGTAGCGCGAGCGTGGCCCCGATACTATCACCGGGGTGCGCGTGGTCGGTGGCCAGTCTGGCGGTGAGCCTTGCGCCGGAGGCCAGCCAGATCACGCGGGCAAGTTGGTCTTCGGTGCGGGTAAGCCGGTGTAGGGTTTGGGCCTTTGCCCCGTTTGGGCAAGTGTCGCGCAGGGCGCGCAGATGGTTAAGCGCATCAAATCCGTGCTGTAGAATTTGGGTACTGTCGGGGAAGGCGGCTACGGTTGCGGCGAGGGCCATATCCAGTGCCTGCGCGCTGGGGTGGTTTGGCAAAACATCAGCGTAATGGTTTGTCAGATTGTCGGTGATCGCCCCCGTATCCTCGCCGACAAAGCTTTGCGCCAGATGCAGCGGCCATGGGGCAGGTTCCGCGCCGCCTGTCCAGCGGCCCATGCCTTGGGTGGCGTGATAAACACGGGAGTGTTGGCCGATCTCGGCCCATGTCCAGCCCGAAAGCGGCTCATGCCCGGTACCCGGCACATGGATGGTGGCGGGCGGCGGGGGTAGGTCATCATCATAGGCATCACCCGCGCCGGACCATGCGGGCAGGTAGAGCTTGGCCACCTGCCACGCAGCACCCATGGCCGCAAAGCCGGGGTCGGCGGCGGCGGCCATCGCCTCTTCTGCGGCCTGGGTCATGGCGCGGTGGTGGCCGTGTTGGCCAGGGATATTAAGAAAGGTGGGGCACAGGATATCGGGGCGGTCAGCGCGGATCGCCTCGATCAGGCGGCGCAGAGTGTGGGCGTGGCCCCATTTGCCAAGGGTTTCCACCCCGGATTTAGAAAAGCCGAAATCATGGATCGGGTCATCGGGAGTTTCAGACATCCAATACATCGACAGCCCCAGCACATCCGCCGCGCAGTGCATTTCTGCCGTGCGCAGGGTGCCTAGCATAGCCCCCGCCTCACGACCGATATCGTTTTGCCCACCCTCGCCACGGGTGGAGCAAACGTAGGAAAGCGACAACCCATCGCGGTAGGTGAGGGCGGCCAGCATGGCGGAGATTTCATCATCGGGATGCGCGCCGGAATTCATGAACCGCACCAGCCCGCGCAAAGGTTGTAGCGCGCGCCACAGCATCAGGGCGGCGGGCTGGGTGGTTTGCGCGCGGAGGCGGGCGGCGTCAGTTAAAGGCATTGGGCTGTTCCATTGGATGGGCATCAAGCCGCGGGGTTACGGTGTAATGGATTACAAGGGCAGCGGCACCCAAAGCCGCCGTGAGGCGGCCGGATGTGCCGCGCACTACACGGGGCTGGCTGCGCCCCTCGCGCCGGGAAACGGAGCCAAGGGGCAGCGTCAGACGGGCGATAAGCAGGTCCAGCAGTCCATCGGGCAACGCGCCGCCAAGGATGATGCTTTGCGGGTCAAACAAGTTTTCCAACATGCCGATGGCGCGCGACAGCGCCTTGGCGGCTTGGTCCACCCAATCAGAAAGAGCGTTGTCGTCAACGTCCAGTAAGCGGGCGATGGTCGCATCTGTGCCGCGCGTATCGGCGGGTAAAAGACCGCGTGCGATCAGGTGGCGTTGAACGGACAGGCGGCTGACATATTGTTCCAGACAGCCAAGGTTCCCGCAATCGCAGGGCAAGCCGCCGGGCTCGATGACCACATGCCCCAGCTCTCCTGCATTGCCGAATGCCCCGCGCAAGGGATGGCCCTGGATGATGACGCCAAGCCCAAGCCCCGAGCCGAAATAGAGAAAAGCATAGGAGGAAAGCCCCTGTGCTGCGCCAAACATCCCTTCGGCAAGGGCCGCTGCGGTGGCATCCTTGTCCAGATGGACGGGCAGGCCAAGGGCCGCTTCGGCCAGCGCCGGGATTCTTAGCGGGTCCCAGCCGGGGAGGGTGGTGGCCCCGGCGGCACTCAGCCCCTCCACTCCAAAAGGGCCGGGGATCACGAGACCTGCGCCAAGGATGCGGGGGTAATCCGGGGTTTCTCGCGCAGCACCCGCCATCTGTGCCATTTGGGCCAGCACGGTTTCCGGGGAGGTTTGCGCAAGCCTTTCATGCTGGGTTACAATCGGGGTGCCGCCGATATCGGTCACCACCATGGTCAGGGCATCAGGGCGCACCTCAAACCCTAGCACCGCCGCCCCTTTCGCGTTGAAGTGATACACCAATGGGGGCTGGCCCCGTGCCGATGGCCTGCGCCCAGCGGGCTGCACGAGATTCTCGGCTTCCAGCTCTGCCATAAGATTGGATACGGTTTGTGTGGAAAGCCCCGAGGCCCTGGCAATCTCAGCCCGGCCCGCATCGCGTCCTTGCAGATAGCCCAAGACGACACGGCGATTATGCGCCTTGGTTTTTTCAGCGTTTTTTCCGGCGATCTGATGGGGGCGAATGGACACGGAGCAGCCTTAACTCAAAACATTTGAATAAAGTATTGATCTTTGTAGCGAAGGCGTCAACACTTGGATCAATCGGACGTGCCCCGGCCCTGCGAAGGGCAAGAAGGGCGTGCCAATGACCTGACATGGGCCTGACACAGGGTGCGGGCCAAAATCGGAGAGGATTACGATGAAAGCCTTCAAGATATTTACGCTCGCTGCAGCCACCAGCCTTGCAGCACTTGTCGCAGCAGCCCCCGCGCGAGCGGTGGAGATTGAATATTGGCAGTATATCTTTGATGCCCGCATCAAGGCGATGGATGTGCTGATCGATAACTTCCAAAAGGCGAACCCGGATATCACGGTGAAGCAAAGCACTTTCCCCTATGCCGATTACCGCACCAAAGTGGCAGCGGCTATTCCGGCAGGCGAAGGGCCGGATGTGGTGCAGCTTTTTTACGGCTGGTTGAATGACTATGTGCAGGCCGATCTGATCCAGCCACTTCCGGCGGCGAACTTCCCGGCGGATAAGATCGAAGCCGAGTTTTTCCCCATGGTCCGTGCGATGAAGATCGACGGAAACTACATGGCGTTGCCGACGGCTGTGCGCTCGCTCGCGCTGTTTTATAACAAGCGGATGTTTGCGGAGGCTGGGATCGAGGCCCCGCCCGCCAATCTCGATGAGTTGGTAGCGATGGCCGCCAAGATGACCACCAAAGATGGCGCGGGTAATATCACCGCTGAAGGCATGACAAGCGGGATGACTGCGCAGGACCACCACTGGTTCCGCGAGGTGCTGCTGCGCCAATTTGGCGCCACGCCCTATTCGGATGACAACAAGACAGTGACCTATAACTCTGAGGCCGGGGTCAAGGCGCTGGAGTTCTATGCCGATCTGGAAATGAAGCATGGCGTGACCGCATCAACCTTCATGGATGAGCCGCAGGCCGCATTCAAGGCGGGCCGCGCGGGGATGCATATTGATGGCTCCTTCCGCATCGGTGCGCTGAAGGATACGCGCGGGCTTGATTGGGGCGTGGCGGAGTTACCAGCCGGGCCGGATGGCATAAAATCCAATTATGCCAGCTACTGGGTAAATGCGATCACCACCAAGGCCGAGGGTGAAAAGTATGACGCTTCGGTGAAGTTTATGGAATATATCACCTCGGATGAGGCGATGCAGGTCTGGCTGGATACGGTCGGGGAATTGCCCGCAAAACCATCGGCGGCCATGACGGCGGCAAATCTTGCCGACCCGGTGTTCGGGCCGTTTGTCGCGGGGCTTGGCTATGCCACGACCACCGTCTTTGCCGATGAGTCCGCGCAGCGGCAAGTGATGGTCGATGCCGTTAGCCGGATGTCCCTTGAAGGCCAATCGGCGGCGGCTTCTTTGGCGGCTGCTGCAGTGGCCGAGCAGGCCATTCTGGACGGCTATTACAAGTAATCTTCCTGAACAGCGGCCCGGCCAACCGGGCCGCTTTTTCTTCAGACAAGATGTTGCTGTCCCACGGTCTTGGGGGTTTTATGAACACTTACCGCAACCTTTCCATCCGCCAGAAACAGGTGGTCTGGGCTTGGGGCTTTCTGGCCCTGCCGATCCTGTTTTACGTGGTAATTCGCTTTTACCCGACCGCCAACGCGATTGTCCTGAGCTTCCAAAGCTGGAACCTGCTGGGGCCGCGCGAATGGGTGGGGTTGGAGAATTACGAGAAGCTGTGGAATGATCCTGTTTTTTGGAAAGTGTTCAAGAATACCTTTGTTTATCTGATCCTTGGCACGCCAATCTCTTTGGTGCTGAGCTTCGTGATTGCCTATCATTTGGACAAGACGCGGCTTTTGCATGGCACATTGCGCGCCCTCTATTTCTTGCCGTTTCTGACCTCAACTGTGGCGATGGCATGGGTTTGGCGTTGGTTCTATCAGCCCGTGCCCATCGGGCTTTTTAACAATTTTCTGGCCTCGATGGGCATTTCTCAGATCAGCTTTCTGAACTCCACCACCAACGCTTTGCCCTCGATCCTGATCCCGGCGATCTGGGCGGGCCTTGGCTTTCAGATCATCATCTTCATGGCCGGGCTGCGGGCGATCCCCACCAGTTACTACGAGGCCGCGCGGATTGATGGCGTATCAAGCTGGACGATTTTATCAGAGATCACGCTGCCGCTGCTGAAGCCGACAATTGTGTTTTTGGTGGTGTTCTCCTCCATCGGTTTCCTGCGGATTTTCGATCAGGTCTTCAACATGACCACGAACAACCCCGGCGGACCATTGGACAGCACCAAGCCCTTGGTTCTGATGATCTACCAAACTGCGTTTTCCAGTTTTGACATGGGCTATGCGGCGGCGCAAACCGTGGTGCTGTTTGCCATTTTACTCGTGGTTAGCCTGCTCCAGCTACGCATCTTGAGGGATAAGCCATGAGCGATATCCGCGCCAGTTCCGCCAGCTTGATGCAAGCACCCACGGCCAAGGGCCCGCGTGACCCGTGGTCGGTACTGCGCTGGACGCTTTTGGCAATGGGTGCCATCGTGATGGTGATGCCGATCATCTATATGCTCTCGGCATCCATCAAATATCCGTATGAGATGTATGACCTGAACATTATCCCAAAAGAGCCAACGTTTGAAAACTACACTTATGTGCTCTCGGATGGGCGGTTCATGCGCTGGTTCGCCAACTCCTTCCTGATTGCCACGATTACGACCATTTCGGCGGTATTCTTTGACGCACTGGTCGGATATGCGCTGTGCAAATTCCGGTTTCGTGGGCGGACATTCGTGTTCATTGCCATCCTGTCCACGCTGATGATCCCCACGGAAATGCTAGTGATCCCGTGGTATCTGATGTCCAAGAGCCTTGGCTGGCTGGACAGCTATTGGGGCATCATGTTCCCCGGCATCATGACGGCATTTGGCACCTTTCTGATGAAACAATTCTTTGAAACCGTGCCGGATGACTTCCTTGAGGCCGCGCGGATTGACGGGTTGAACGAGTTTCAGATCTGGTGGTTTGTAGCCTTGCCGCTGGTCACGCCCGCGCTTTCCGCCTTAGCGATCTTTATCTTCCTTGGCAATTGGACGGCCTTTCTTTGGCCCCTGATTGTGACCAACAGCCAGGAACTTTATACCCTTCCCGTGGGTCTGACGACCTTCAGCGTGGAGCAAACTGTGGAGTGGGAATTGATCATGACCGGGGCTGCACTGGCCACGATCCCCACGCTTATCGTGTTTCTGGTGTTCCAACGCTATATCATTCGTGGTGTGGCAATGGCGGGGCTTAAAGGATGACCGACGAAACCAAATTTCCCGACCCGGCCTATCGTGACACGGTGCTGGCCCCGTTGTTTGAGGCGGCCAAGCTGCATTACGCAGGCCCTGTGCGCGATATCAACCGCGCCCATCTGGTGATGCTGGCCGAGGAAGGGATATTGCCGCGCGACACTGCCCGAAAAATCGCCCGTGCGCTGGCGAAGATAGACGCGGAGCTGGACCTTTCCAAGCTGCAATACACCGGGGAGTATGAGGATTACTTCTTTCTGGTGGAGGCAGAGTTGAAGCGCCACCTTGGCCCCGATGTGGCGGGGGCCTTGCACACTGCGCGGTCGCGCAACGACATGGATCACACAGTATTCAAGATGGTGCTGCGCGACAAAACGGATCGGCTGCTGGAACAGGCGTTGCAACTGATGCAGGCGCTGATCGCCAAGGCGCAGGCTGAGAGCGACACGCTGGTTGTGGCCTACACCCATGGCCAACCCGCGCAACCCACAACCTATGGCCATTACCTCGCTGCGGTAATCGAAGTGCTTATCCGCGATAGCGCGCGCCTGTGCAATGCGCGTGAATTGCTCGACCATTGCCCGATGGGGGCGGCAGCAATCACCACTTCGGGCTTTCCGATCAATCGGCATCGCATGGCCGAATTGCTGGGGTTTCATGAGCCGCAGCGCAATTCCTATGGCTGCATTGCCAGTGTCGATTACGTCACGGGACTTTACTCTGCCATCAAGCTGATGTTCCTGCACCTAGGCCGCGTCATACAGGACATGCAGTTTTGGAGCGCGTTTGAGGTGGGCCAGCTTTATGTGCCCAATTCCATGGTGCAAATATCTTCCATCATGCCGCAAAAGCGCAACCCGGTGCCGATTGAGCATCTGCGCCATCTGGCAAGCATGACGGTGGGGCGCTGTGATGCGGTGGTTAACACCATGCATAACACGCCCTTCACCGACATGAATGACAGCGAAGGTGAGGTGCAGGTTGCGGGCTATGCCGCGTTTGACAGTGCATCAAGGGTGCTCTCACTGCTCACCGCCCTGATCTCCGGCTGTTCGATCCGGGCGGACCGGGTTGCGGCAAATATGGATGCGGCCTGTGTGACGGTGACGGAACTGGCCGATACATTGGTGCGCGAGGATGGCCTGAGTTTTCGTCAGGCCCATGAGATCGCTGCGAAAACCGCGCGGGATGTGATCGCGCGCGGGGTGCCTTTGGCGCAAGGGTTTGAGGCCTTTTCCTTGGCATTTATCGCCGAAACCGGGCGCGAACCCACGCTAGACATCAACGGGTTTGCCCATGCGGTGAGCGCGGAGAACTTCATCGCGCAGCGCAACCGCTTTGGCGGCCCGGCCCCGGAAGCACTGGACGCGGCCTTGAACCATTACGTGTATGAATTAAGCGAATGCGCTGAGGTGAACATGCTGCGCCAAAGTCGCGCGGTTCGTGCCACGGAAATCCTCAACGCCGCCTTTCAAACCCTTATGCCGGAGTAACGTATGGCCACGCTCAGTTTGCACAACCTCACCAAGGCTTATGGCAAGACCGAAGTGCTCCATGCCATCAATCTGGATGTCGCGGATGGCGAGTTTGTGGTTTTTGTCGGCCCCTCGGGCTGCGGAAAATCCACCACATTACGCATGATTGCGGGGCTGGAGGATGTGTCGGGCGGTGAGGTGCGGATTGGCGGCGTAGTGGTCAACCATCTGGAGCCCAAAGACCGCAATATCGCGATGGTGTTCCAGAACTATGCGATTTACCCGCATATGTCGGTGCGCAAGAATATCGGCTTTGGCCTGCGCAC
>CALEMZ010000454.1 GCA_937910975.1 uncultured Pseudorhodobacter sp.
ATTGATTCGAATCAGACGCTTGCTAACGAACTCCCCCGTCGTTCTTGAACGAATATGGGAGCAGCTCTTTCCCGGAGAGCAGGCCCGCATCATTCAGCTGTTGGTCCGGCGCGTTACGGTTATGGCTGATGGCCTTGTCATCGACCTGCGCACAGATGGCATCGCCGGTGTCATGCGGGACCTTATGACGCCACGCCAGCTAAAGGTGGCAGAATAATGGGGTCCGGCGATACCATCCAGATTTTTGTACCGCTTAAGCTGCGCAAGAAGAACGGGCGGCCGAAGATCTTGCCGCCAGCGGATTACCTACCCAGCGAAGATCAAGCGCAAGACCCGCATATTCTGCGCGCTATTGGCCGGGCATGGGCATGGCGGCGGCGCATGGAAGCCGGCGAGTTTGGGACTCTGCGTGATCTGGCAATCGCCGTGAACCTTGCAGAGCGCCATGTCAGCAGACAGCTGCGTCTGGCCTATCTGGCGCCTGAAGTGTTGAAACGGCTAGTGTTTGGTCGGGAAGTTACGGCCGTTACGGTTATGCAGCTCACCGAGAGCGCCGCGTTACCGTGGCACGAACAGTCACCGATCGTATTTGAGGCAACGAATTAACGCGATCGGCCCAAAGCCGTCATTCGAACCTCGACCCAACACTTTCCACGGTTGCCGCTCAATTGAGCCGCAACAGTCTGGCTAAGCCGATGGTTGGGAGAACAATACCCCTCCGCCTCACCCCGACAGCGCGCGGCGCAGGAACTTGCGGGTTTCCGCCATTTGTGGGGCTTCGAAGATCTGGCCTGGCGAGCCCTTTTCGATCAACTGGCCCTGATGCAGGAAGACGACGCTGGAGGCCACGTCACGAGCAAAGCTCATCTCATGCGTCGCGAGAAGCATAGTCATGCCGCCCTGGGCAAGATCTTTCAAGATCTCTAGCACCTCACCTACGAGTTCGGGGTCCAAGGCCGAGGTGACCTCGTCCAACAGCAAAACCTCCGGTTCCATCGCCATGCAGCGGATGATGGCGACGCGCTGCTGTTGGCCTCCGCTGAGTTGGTCGGGCATGTAGTCGGCCCGCTCAGACAGGCCGATGCGTGCCAATAGCTTCAGGGCGCGGTCGTGCGCGGCTTCACGGCTGAGGCCGCCAACCTTCATCGGTGCCAGCATGACATTCTGGATCACACTGAGATGGGGAAACAGGTTGAAGCTTTGGAACACCATACCAACCTTGCGGCGCAGCCGATTGACATCGACACCGATGCCCGAGACTGGATCACCATCGAGCGAGATCACGCCGCTGTCGATCGGCTCGAGCGCATTGACACAGCGAAGCAAAGTGGATTTTCCCGAACCCGAGGCGCCGATGAGACAAACGACCTCATGCCGGTTTACCTGGAGGTCGATGCCCTTAAGGACCTGATGGGAGCCATAGGATTTTTGCAGCGCGGAAATGGACAGGAAGGCTTCGGACATCTCAGCGCGCACCCTTCTTTTGCCGCTCGATCAGGTAGTCGACAAAACGTGTCTGCGGGATGGTGATGACGAAGAAGAACAGACCAACGACTGACACCGGAGAGAGGTTGAAGAAATTCGCGGCGAAGTATTTCGCTTGTCCGAACACATCCGAAATCCCGAGAATCAACACCAAAGCCGTGTCCTTCTGCAAGGCTACGAAAAAGCCCAGCAGCGGCGGGATCACCCGACGAAACGCCTGCGGCACCACGACATAGGCATAGGCCTGCGCCGCCGTCAGCCCAAGCGAACGGGCCGCTGCGATCTGGCTGGGGTGGATGCTGTCGATGGCCGAGCGGAAAAGTTCGGTCACATAGGCGCTGAAGCTGAGGCTCAGCGCGAGAACCGCATACCACATCCCGTCCCAGCCGCTGACAAAGCCAATCTTGGTCAGCGGCAGGCCGAAGCCGATCAAGTAAATCACGATGATAGTCGGGATCGCGCGGAAGAAGTCGACATAGGCGATGACCATCCAACGGATCGGCCGCCCCGCCGGCCCGGGGATCATTCTGAGGAGCGCCAGAGCAAGGCTCAGCACCAGGATGATGACGCTTGCGGCCAGGGTGATGTAGATATTCAGTTTGGCCGCAGCCAACACCATAAGCGCGCTTTCGAGCATGTATTCGGGATTCAGGAACGCCCGTTGTACGGCAAAATTGTTGGTGGTGAGAAAGACGTAGGCGGCCACTAAAACCAGCAGCGTTGCAGCATAGCCGATTCCGCTCAACCCCTGCTGGCGGCAGGTCCAGGCGGGCACTCGTGCGGCGACAAGATCGCCCGCCCCGACGAGCCTGTCAGCTTGGCGCATGTGCATGAGCGCGCGGACCGGGAAGATCAGCAAGAGGGCGGAAAGGCAGGTACCGGCGATCGCAATCCTATACAGCCACTGTGACAGGTCCGGGTTGTCGGCGGTGAAGGAGAGCGCGTGGGTGAGGCCGAGCCAGGTCAAGCCGATGCTAATCAAGCCGATGGCGGCGGAAATATAGGCGATTCCGCGGTAACTGACCGGGGCAGAGATCTTGCCAGCGCTACGGGTGGGCATCGTGGCTGCCATTGGGTTGCTCATCCCGGTCCCTCTCGTGATTGCGATAATTGGGGGGATCGGCCCGCAAGCTTGGGCCGATCCCGTGGCGTGGTTACTTGTCCCAGTAGGGGATCGACGCCGGGTCCACGCCCCAGAGCGGGGCGTACCAGGTGGCGACCAGCTGGTCGAGCGTGCCATCGGCCTTCATCGCCTCGATGGCCGCATCAAAGCCCGGCTTGGCGGCAGAGCCCTTGACCAGCACGCCACCGACATTGCCACCGACGTCATACTGCCCAATCACCGTCAGAGCCCCGTTCGAGGCCGTGGCAGCGGGCAATTCGCCCGAGAGGTCAAAGAGGACGGCGTCGATCTGTCCCGCGCTCAGGGCGGTGAACATGTCAGCGGTCGCCTCAAAACGGCGGATCTCGCCCGTAGGCTTCATCGTCTCGGCTAGGTATTTGTCCTGTACAGAAGCCAAGAATACGCCGAGGCGCTTTTCGCCCAGATTGTCCTTGGTGATCGTGGCTGCATCCTCTGAGCGCACCATCACGCCGCTGGTAGCGACAAAGTAGGGCGCGGTGAAGTCGACGCTTTTCAGCCGTTCCTCGGTAATGAAGATGTTGGTCATCGCGGTGTCAAAGCCCGAAAGTTGGCCTGCGATCAGCGCTGGCCAGGGCACGTTCTGCACGGTGACCGAGGAAAGGCCAGCGCGGTGGGCGATCTCGGCCACGAGGCAATACTCGAAACCACCGGTGATGGTTTCCGGCGAATTGCCTTTGAAGCTGTCAGGTGCTGGCAGGATCGCCGCCACGGTCAGCGTGCCCTCCGCCACGGTCGGGATCTCGACCGAGCCTGCGGTGCCGGTGACCTTGCATTCACCAAAGCCTTCGGCCAACGCAGGCATGGAAAGCGCCAGAAGCGCCAGCCCACTGGCAGTTGCCAGCCTTGTCATCATCGTCATGTCTTCTCTCCCTTGTCTGATGCCGCGTTTGACCGCGGCGGTTTCTGGTCGTCCTTCATGCCGTTTTGGCAGAACTCGTGTAGGTCACATCCGCCTGCATGGTGTGGTCCTCAGCCATGGCGCGCGCTGCGAGCCAGGCGAAGGTAATCGCGGGGCCAAGCGTTATGCCCGCCGCCGGATAGCTGCCCCCGGTGACGGCTTCTGCATCGGCACCTAGTGCATGGAGGCCAGGGATCGCCTTACCCTGAACGTTTAACACCGCCCCGTTTTCGTCGGCATCAAGACCAAGGAAGGTCGATAGATTGCCTGGCACAATACGGATGCCATAGAAGGGCGGCTGAACCAGGGGGGCCATGTTCGGGTTTGGCTGCTGCTCAGGATCGCCCGCCGCGCGGTCAGAGGCAGAGCCGCCGCGCTGGAAATCCTCATCCAAACCCCGCGTGGCCATAGCGTTGAACCGCTCTACTGTCTGCGCGAAGGTGGGGGCGTCAATGCCTGTCACTTGCGCCAAATCTTCCAGACTGCGCCCCTTCACCAGATAGCCGCAACGCAAGTGCGACCCGAGCGGTGCCGGAAACGGCCCAACCCGGCCAAGGCCATAGCGGCGCAGTGCCCGGTGGTCGGCGATCAGCCAAGCCTCTGAGGCGCCGCTGTCGATCAGTACTCGGCAGAAATCGTGGTAATTCGAGGCTTCATTGGCAAAACGCCGTCCGTTGGGCAGAACGGCAATGATCCCTGGCTTGGCCTTGTCGCCGAAATGCGGAACTTGCCAGACCTTGCTGCCCTGACGCCGTTCAGACACCGCAGTCCAGGCGGCAGGCTGAGAAACATTGCCCCGCACCTTCCCACCAACGCGCAGTGCTAGGGTCAGACCATCTCCTGCCACTTCGTTCGGGGGTAAGGCGACATGGGATCGACCGACCGCCACATGAGAGTAAATTTGCGCTTGCCGACGCAGATCGTGCGAGAAGCCCCCGGTCGCCAGAACAACGCCACGGGTCACCGCAATCTCCACCGGCCCCTCTGGAGTGGTGATAATCGCCCCGGTGACCCGGCCGGTCTGCATCTTTATCTCGGTCAGCGTCGCGTTGCACCAGATCGGGGTGCGCTGTGCCTGAACTGCCGCCAAGAAGCGCGCCACCATTGCGTTGCCCATCGTCGTGCGCGCCCCGCGATGCAGCCCCCCCAACCGTTGCATTCCATGCGCCAGTAGCAGTCGCAGGACATAGAGCATCGAGCGCGGCGAGCGCCCCAATGCCTGAAGATGGCCAATATCTTCGCGTGCGACCGAAAGCCCGCCAAAGATTTGCCCCGCCGCCAAAGGGTCACGCAATCGACGGAAGTCCGGCCCCAGTTTGCGCCCGTCAAAGGGCACCATACGTAGGGTCCGTCCTCCTTTGTGCGCCCCGGGTCGGTTGTCAAAATAGTCCGGAGCGTCAGACATCACTTCAACCTGCATGGCGCCCTTCGCCACGAAATAGTCCAGCGCTTCAGCGGCTTGATTAACATAGGTCGCAATGCGCGAGAGATCAGCACGACCCTCAAGGTACTGGATAGCTTCGGCTCTGCTGTCCTTGATGCCGGCCTCAGCCTGCTGGCTGTTGCAGGGCACCCAGATTTCGCCCCCCGACCAGGCCGTCGTACCACCGATCCGGTCGGACTTTTCGACCACAATCACATTCAGGCCCATGTCCCGCGCGGTAAAGGCGCAGGCGAGGCCCGCCGCCCCGCTGCCCGCCACCAGAACATCGCAGGACACATGCCGCATCAGTCCGCCACCTTAGGCAGAATCACATGTTCGGCCACGATGATGCGCTGAAACCGGCTGACGTGGGCGAGTACGTCCGCGCGACCTTCTGGGGCCGAGGGTAGGCTCAGCGCCGCCCGAGCATCCTCGACCGAATGGAAAATCTCCTCAGCCAGCCCATCCCAGTCGCTTTCCACGCCCGTCCCAGCGGGCAATGAGCCTTCATCCGGCAAGGCAAGGTTTACAGAGTACCGCGCCAGAAACCGCCCCTGTCGCGCGGCGATATAGGGCGCGTGGTGGTTCAGCCACCAGTCCGAGAAGGCTTCCATCGACAGCCCCTCCGCCCGTTTGAGCAGCCAGTATATCTTGACCATTGCGTGCCCTTTCTACTGCGGCGTGGGGCGAT